>NZ_VPDH01000028.1:0-45972 GCF_013417785.1 Acinetobacter sp. YH12227
AAAATCATTTGAATGATTTCTTCTTGGTCTACGTGCCATAAAATACTCCTTATATCGATGTTTATAACATTATTTGGGGAGCAAAATATCACTTATAGGTGTTGTTCAAATTTCCTGATCCACCTCTTTGTTATACCTGGTATGGAAAGTTTGGATGCGACACCTGAGACAAACTTTCTGTCGTTCAAGTCTAACTTTGAATTTAATACCCTCAGTGCAGCTGACCTATCTGATGAAAAGAAAAAAGGCAGTTATCTTAGTATTAGTAATGAAGATACGGGCGCATCAGGAACTAAAACATCTAGTTTGAACTTGAACAAGCTGCAAGGTCATTTAGGTATGAATGGGCGTATCTATATGAAGAGTGACTCAGTAGCGCTAGATAACCAAGTACAATTTAATTATAAATCTACGTTAGCTTCGGGTGGTCAGGGAACACCATTTAAAGCTGAAATGGCAATGTCGCCGTCGGGTTCGACTATGCAGAAAATAGCAGACATCGCGATTACTGGAGGTACCATGCGTAGTACTTTAGGTATTACCCCACGCTAAAAATAAAAAGATAGGGACTAGGGAATGAAAATAAAATTTTTATCGGCTGTAGTGACGCTGTGGCTAGGTATTACGCCTAGTTTTGCAATGACAGCAATGGATGATCAAGCATTATCTGAAGTGGATGGGCAGGCTTTATTAAATTTAGTTAAAGAGTCAGATACGGGTCAAGGTCTTGATTTTTATAAATTAGCTATTAGCGCTGAATTGTCACTTAATACCAATATCAAAACGCTGCAACTTGGTTGTGGTGGTGATAATGGTGCTGGTGGATGCGATATTGATATTTCAAATTTATCATTCGGATGTGTAGCAAATGCTAGTGGTACATGTATAACTTTACCGACAACAGTTGCTGGGCAACCGAAAGGGATTGATTATAATAATGATATTTCTAATCAAAATCAGTTAAAAGACTTTGTATTGACCAATCCTTTTTTCCAGTTTGCTATTCAGGGTGGAACTCAAGCTTCGACTCGTCAAGTAGTTGGTGTGCGATTAGGTGCGGAAAAAGCTGAAGGGCCAATGAGTGTTGGCACATTAAATACTTTTAGTGGCTATTTAACAGGTAAAACAAACTTAAATATTTCAGCACAAACTAACATTGCAGTAACTTGCCAAGGTGGCACTGCGGGTTGTAGCGATTCTGAGGCATCAAAATTTTCAGGACCAGGCTATGGGATGTCATCTAGTGGTACCGTGGCAACTGGCTATTTGGGTGTAAAAGATGCTGAAATTTTAAATTTGCTCGGTATTAAGGTTCGTTATAAAGATTTAACCATTGATACAAAATCAGCATCTTCAAATGCAGATGTAATAGCAAATGGAAAAAGGCTAACACAAGTTAAGATTGCTAATCTTGGATTAGGTACAACGGTAGACAATGTTGTAGCAGGTTTAAAAGTTAATCAATCTTGTGGAGAGTCAATATTTGGTGGATGTAATTTATTAACAAGTCCAGGAATTTCAAATGCTTTACTACCACTATTGGAAACTGGTATTCAAACGTATATGAAACAGCAAACTTTAAGTGGTTTAAATTTAGCAGTTCCGGCACAGGGTAGTTTGAGTGACAAAGATTATAGTGCGTTATTAACAAATACGTTGAATGCTTATTTACTGCCTTATAATTTAAACAATGTTCATCAATTAGATGTTAACTCTAGTTTATTTGGAATCGCCTTAACTTCATTAGATCAAGGCATTAAATATCCAGGTTATGCTCAAGCAGTGAATAAAGGTTGGTCAATGTATTTACAAGATGCATTTACACTGAATATTAATGATTCATTGACAAGTCTGATGTCAAACATGGTTCAAAACGGAAATGCAGCAGCAGGTAACATTACTATGCTAGAGCCAGCATATCGTAACTGTTTTGGAAATTTGAAATTTTGTTAATTTATTAGTCATAAAAAAATCCCGCCTTAAGCGGGATTTTTTTATGACTGAGTAAAGATTATTTCGCAATTTTTGCTAAAAGGTCTTCTTTACTAAGGTTGCTTGATTCTTCATCACGGCGACCTTTGTATTCGAATGTCCCTGCATCCAAACCTTTTTCACCAATCACAATACGGTGTGGAATACCCGTTAATTCGATATCAGAGAATTTAACCCCTGGGCGTTCATTACGGTCATCTAATAATACATCGTAACCAGCAGCTGTTAATTCTTCATACAGCGCTTCAGCTGCTTCTAAAGTACGTGGAGATTTATGCGCATTCATAGGCACAATCGCAACTTCAAATGGTGCAATCGCTGACGGCCAAATAATACCTTTGTCATCAAAGTTTTGCTCAATAGCAGAAGCAACTACACGTGTTACACCAATACCATAACAACCCATGGTCACGACTAGTGGTTTACCATCTTCACCTAATACTTTACAGCCCAATGCTTCGGAATATTTTTGACCGAGTTGGAAGATGTGACCTACTTCGATACCACGTTTAATTAAGATCGTACCTTGACCATCTGGAGATGGATCGCCTTCAACAACATTACGCAGGTCATACACTTCGGTAAATTGTGCATCACGTTCCCAGTTTACACCGACTGCATGTTTATCGATTTGGTTTGCTCCAGCGACAAAGTCTGAAAGTACTGAGGCAGCACGGTCAACAATCACTGTAATGCCTTTTTCGACTAAACCTTGTGGGCCACAGAAGCCCGCAGTTAAACCCAGCTCAGCTAGTTGAGCTTCAGTAGCAAACGTCAATGGTGCAGCAATTAACGGATGCTTTTCAGCTTTAATTTCATTAAGTTCGTGGTCACCGCGTAAGAATAAAGCAATAACTGGTGTAGCTTTACCTTCTTCAGCAACACCTTGTACTAATAAGGCTTTTACTGATTGTGCAGGGTCTGATTTTAAGAATTCAGAGACATCTGCAATAGTTTTTTGGTTAGGTGTATCTACAATTTCGAGTGCTTTGGTTGGCGCAGCGCGTTCACCCACAAGTACTGCTTCAGCCATTTCAACGTTCGCGGCATAGTCTGAGTCGGTAGAGAATGCGATATCGTCTTCACCACTTGATGCCAGTACATGGAATTCGTGTGAACCCGATCCACCAATTGAGCCTGTATCTGCTTGGACTGGACGGAAATTTAAACCCAAACGAGTGAAAATTTTGCAGTATGCAGCATACATATTGTCATAGGTTTCTTGTAAAGATGCTTGATCCACATGGAAAGAATAAGCATCTTTCATAATGAATTCACGTGAACGCATTACACCAAAACGTGGACGAATTTCGTCACGGAATTTCGTTTGAACTTGGTAGAAGTTCGCAGGTAATTGCTTGTAACTTTTTAACTCGTTACGTGCAAGATCAGTAATCACTTCTTCATGCGTTGGTCCAAGAACAAAGTCATTGTTATGACGGTCTTTAAAACGTAGCAGTTCAGGGCCATATTGCACAAAACGACCTGATTCTTCCCATAGCGAAGCAGGCTGAGTGACAGGCATTAGGACTTGAAGTGAACCGGCACGATCCATCTCTTCACGGATAATCGCTTCAACTTTATTTAATACGCGAACGCCCATCGGCAGCCAAGTGTATAAACCTGAAGCCAATTTACGAATCATCCCAGCACGAAGCATTAACTGATGTGAAATAACTTCAGCATCGTTTGGGGTTTCTCTTAACGTTGCAAATAAAAAGCGACTCGCGCGCATGGAAACTGTCCTAAAAAATTAAGCGTTAAAGTAGAGAGTATACAATAAAAAATGAGGCGAACATTTTTCAATGTCCCCTCAATTTAGATTTTGCAATTATGACATGATTTTTTTGGCTTGACGTGCAAGAAAATTACGGAAGTCATCAAGATAAGTAAAAATAACCGGCACCACCACAAGAGTGAGGAGAGTGGAAGTAATGACCCCACCAATCACAGCATGGGCCATAGGTGCACTTTGCTCACCACCTTCACCCAGCCCTAGAGCAAGTGGTACCATTCCCATGACCATGGCACTGGTAGTCATTAAAATGGGACGTAACCGCGTCTTACCAGCATCGATAATGGCATCGTAACGATCGACGCCACGATCCATGGCTTTTTTAATAAAGTCGATGAGTAGAATGGCATTTTTGGTGACTAAGCCCATGAGCATAATGATCCCGATAATGGAAAATAGATTCATGGTGGAGTTAAAAACAAATAATGCGAGGAACACACCGATTAGAGATAGTGGGAGTGATGCCATGATGGCCGCAGGGTGAATGAAGCTATTGAACTGCGAACCCAAAACGATATAAATAAACACAATTGAAAGGGTAATGGCAGTCATGGCATAGCCTGCGGATTCAGCCATATCTTTGTTCGCGCCTTGTGTAACAAAGCTATAGCCCGGTGGCAAATCAAAGTCTTTTTCAATTTGATTGATTTCTGCACCAATATCACCTGCAGGACGGCCTGCAGTATTGGCTTCCACCATTACTTCACGAGCCAAATCACGACGATTAATTTGTGAAGCACCTAAAGTTTGCTCAAAACTCGCAACACTGGCCAAAGGTACCAATATAGGTAAGCCAGCTCCATCGTTTTTTTGAGAAGTGATATACATATTTTGAATATCAGTGGGTAGGCGACGTTGATCTTCGGTGAGACGTAGATTTACATCATAGGTTTCACCTTTGTCGTCTTTCCATGTAGTCACATTGTCGCCTGCTAGAAGTGGGCGAACTACATTGGCAATTTGATTGACTGATAGTCCTAAATCACTCGCAAGAACACGATTTACGTGAACCCCTAAAGTTGGTTTTGGTTCCTTTAACGAGCTTTCTAAATCGACAATACCTTCTACTTTTGCTACCTCAATTAAGAAACGATCTGAAATACGTTGTAATTCGTTTAAGTCAGGGCCTTTAATAGAAATCATGACCGGTTTTTGACCACCTGAAACAGTTTCATCGGCTGAAGCGACTGATGTGATTGTAATCCCAGCCACATGTTTCAAGCGTTGACGGAATTCGTTGTTTAAATCAGTCAAACTCTGCTTACGTTCAGTACGGGGGGTAACTGTGACACGTAAACTCACATGGTTCTTACCACGATCTGTAGCACTATTAATTGCGCCGTAGGTTGCTTTGACTTCAGGATGTTGACGAACAATCTGATCAACTTGCTTCAGTTTGGCTTGTGAATATTCGAGCGTTGCATCAACAGGTGTTTCAAATTTAATGCGAATTTCACCTTTGTCTGGCACAGGGACAAATTCTGTCCCGATCAGTTTCGACAGACCAAGTGCACCAAATAAAGATGCAACAGCAATTAAAATAGTAATGAAACGGAAGCGTAAAGCCAGTTTGAGCAGCTTTTCGTAATGATGACTTAAGTTATCGAGCTTTCCAGAGATCCAATTAAAGAAACGCTTTACACGTCCTGGTTTTTTGTTTGGGTCATGTTTTTCAGCCCAATGCGCAGAGAGCATCGGGTCAAGGGTAAAGCTGACAAACATGGAAATGAGTACCGCCGTACTTACCGTGACACCAAACTGATAGAAGAAGCGGCCAATAATACCGCCCATAAAAGCGACAGGAAGGAACACCGCAACGATAGTGAGCGTTGTCGCTAATACAGCGAGGCCAATTTCTTTGGTACCATCTAGTGCAGCTGTGACATGGTCTTTACCCATATCGGCGTGGCGTACAATATTTTCACGGACCACAATCGCATCATCAATCAACAGACCAATACTCAGAGATAAAGCGAGTAAAGTCATCATGTTAATTGTGAAACCAAATATCCAAATAAAGGTTAGCGTGCCCAATAGAGCTATCGGTAAAGTTAAACCTGTAATCGCTGTAGAGCGGAATGAGCCTAAGAATAACAAGACGATTAATATCGCCAAAACGGCACCTTCAATAATGGTACGCGCTACATCTTTAATACTGCCGCGGATACCTTTTGAAGAATCGACGACGACTTCGGCTGTTGTTCCTTTAGGGAGTTGTTTTTGAATCTCTGCAAGGGTCTCACGGGTATTGTCTACGACTTCAATCACGTTTGAATCTGAACTGCGTAAGATGTCGACAGCAACAGCCGTTTTGCCATTGAGATAGGCGCTCGATTCCATTTCAGCTTGGCTATCTTCAATCTCCGCAATTTGTTTGAGATATATTGGTGCACCATTTTTATTGGTAACCACCAAATCACCAAAAGCTGAAGGGTGGATTACACGCGATTTAATTTCGACTACCAACTCTGAATTGGCTTGTTTAAGCGTACCGCCTGGAACTTCGATATTTTCAGCTTTTAAGGTATTTATGACTTGATCAATACCAATGCCATAGCTTTGTAATTTTTGAGGATTAACCTGAATGCGGATTTGTCGTTGAGCATCGCCGAGTAAATTGACTGTTCCGACCCCGGGCACAGTACGAAGTTGAGGCACAATCCGTTGATTCAAATAAGAACTCAGATCACGTAGGCTCATATCTTTGGATTCAAAGACAATGGACATGATAGCACTGGCTGTCGGATCGTAACGCTCTACAATGGGATCATCAATTTCATCACGAAATTGGGCGGTCACAGGTGCAATTTTATCTCGTATATCTTGTGCTGCAACTGAAGAAGATACGTCAAGATTAAACTCTACAATGACCGTTGATAATCCTTCACTGGATTGTGAGATGACTTGTTTGAGTCCAGAAATGGTGTTGATTTGATCTTCAAGTTTTTTGGTAATTTCAGATTCGACCGACTCAGGCGAAGCACCTGGATAATTGGTATAAACCACAACAAATGGAAAATCGACATCAGGAAATTCCTCGACACCCATCCGTTGCCATGAGGCAAGCCCAAGCACCATCAGACAGAACATCATCATAATGGTGAAAACAGGGTATTTCACACTAATTCGGGTTAACCACATAACAACAATCCTGATTTTTTCTTTTAGTTCTTGGCAATGCTTACGACTTGCTGAATATCTTCATCGTTAAATTTTACACGGCTAATCAAATCGCTATTTTGCAAGCCTTGAACGATCGCTGTGTTATTGCTGTAGCTTTGATTCAAAATCTGAATAGGTGCTTTAGCAATTTTATTTTGTCGAATGACCCACACATATGGGTTGTCTTTTACATTTTGAATCGTGTCGAGGGGAATTTGTTGACCACTTATGGACTGGGCACTAACGAGACTGCCATCAACAAAAGAACCAATACTTAAAGAGGTGATCGCTTCATTCGGTTGTGCAAAAAATTCAATTTGACGGCTGGTTTGATCGGCAATCGGGGAGATACGATTGACATTGGCAGTTAGTACATTGCTATTCCCTTGAATCGTGTATTCAATTTTTTGTCCAATTTTTAGTGCGGCTTGCATATCACTTGGCAGTTTGGCCTGAATTTCTAGGCGGTCAGGATTCACAATTTCAAACAAGGTTTGTCCCGCACTAACCGTTTGGCCTGGCTCGACTTCACGTTTAGTAATTACGCCACTAATAGGGCTATAAATGGTTCCATCTTGATTGGCTTTACGTGCAATATCTACATTGGCTTGTTGTGCACGAACACTTTCCATTTGACCTTGATAGTCCACGCGACTTTGCTCAAATTCAACTTTGGAAATAAAGCCTTGATTCAGTAAACGTTGTTTTCTTTCCATCATCAAGCGTGCTTGATTGGCTTGGGCTTGAGTGGACGCGAGATTGGCCTGTGCTTGAGCAAGACGTGATGCATTATCTTGATTGTTTAAATGGACAAGAATTTGACCTTTATGAACCTGTTGACCCACTTCAGCAGTGACATTGGTTGCAGTAGCCGTAACTTGAGCCTGAATACTACTTTGTTGCACGGCACGAATGGTGCCGGTAAAGGCAGTTTTACTGACCGCTGAACCTTGTTGAATCGGGACTAAATCTTGCTGAATTAACTCAATCTTATTTTGTGTTTTAACCGTTTCTTGCTTTTCATCTTTTTGACATGCTGCCAATGTTAGGCTTAAGCAAAGCAAACTAAGTTTAAAAAAATGAGATGAAGGCTGTGCAGATTGCATAATGGTCCTTTTATTCAGCTGTCTACAGAAAGCAATTGCATAACAGAATTTACTCCATCGCTTTTAAACGTGAGATAATTCTGTCGTATTCTGCTTCTGTATTTCGATAGCGAGTTTGTAACGATTGAATATATTCTTTTTTCGCTACCATGTTTTTTTGATTATTGTTTAATGTGGTTTTTAGTTTTGCAGGAACAGTTTCACCTTTCCTGAAATATTCACGTTCTTGGCGTACAAATAATACACGATCTGTTTGTAATTGTTTTAATTGTTCTTGTTCAAATACAATTTGCTTACGGATGCCGGTCAACGCATCACGCTTTTTCGCTGCAGCAGTACGACTATTGGTATAAGCTTTTTTTAATTTTAAATCTGCATCTTGCTGACGAGCTTGTGCAGCACGTTGAGGTGCTTGGCGAACATCCGATTCAGCATTGTATGGACGGTTACGTTTTATGACTTGCATGTTTTGGTCAAGTGCTTCATAACCGTAGCGGATGTGATTAGGTGTCACATTGGTACTAATATTGGCCACACCTTTGCTGTCGTAATAACGATACCAAGTGGCTTTTTGAACTTGTTGAGCAGATGTAGTTGCAGCTTGAATACAGGGAACCTGTGCAAACAAGCACAACATCAATATCGTTTTTTTTGTGATGCTTTTCAGACCAATGAAGGTAAGTTTTTTATTGAACTGACTCGACATTGTACTCCCCAGTTTAAAGTTGACTAAATTACTTATTTTTAAGTAATTAAAATGCTATATTATGCTCAATTGCGATAATTAAAAACTATTCCAAGATAAAAAAAAATCGTTGGTCATCGGAAAGTGTGAAACGGTTAATAAAAATGAGAATAAATGTGTCTTCGCGCAGAAATTGTTCGTTGATAATGCAAGTAAAGATATGTTGAAAATGTTCACAACTTGTAAAGAATAAAGCTACTAACTTAATTGTTTGTACAGCCTCAATGGGTAGGGTCAATAAATGGACGATAAATTCCAAAATCTAAAAGTCATGGTCATTGACGATTCAAAAACCATCCGTCGTACAGCCGAAACACTTCTTCAGCGTGAAGGTTGTGAGGTGGTTACAGCCGTTGACGGTTTTGAAGCACTTTCAAAAATTGCAGAAGCAAATCCAGATATTGTATTTGTCGATATTATGATGCCGCGTCTTGATGGCTATCAAACTTGCGCATTAATCAAAAATTCACAAAATTATCAAAATATTCCAGTCATTATGCTTTCAAGTAAAGACGGTCTTTTTGATCAAGCAAAAGGCCGTGTTGTGGGTTCGGATGAATATTTAACAAAACCATTCAGTAAAGATGAATTACTGAATGCAATCCGTAACCACGTAACAGCTTAATTAGATTTTTTATTGGGGAAAAGCATGGCACGTATCCTAATCGTTGATGATTCACCGACTGAAACATTCCGTTTTAAGGAAATTTTGGGCAAACATGGCTTTGAAGTCATTGAAGCTTCGAACGGGGCAGACGGTGTAACCATGGCGCAGGCCGAACTTCCAGACCTCGTGTTAATGGATGTGGTGATGCCAGGGGTAAACGGTTTCCAGGCAACACGCCAAATCGCACGTGGTGCAACGACAAAACACATTCCAATTGTGATTGTAAGCACCAAAGATCAGGCAACTGACCGTGTTTGGGGTAAACGCCAAGGGGCAAGTGACTATCTAACAAAACCTGTAGATGAACAACAATTAATTGATGTGATTAAGCAACACCTCAATGCAGGATAACGCTCTATGGCAGCAAATGGATTTATCGAATTACTTCGAATAGCAAAACGTGGAAACAAAAACTATGTTTCTACAGAAAATGAAGTAAACCGATGGTCAGGCATTGCTTTTGAGATGATGGGGCAATATTTCGTTGCCCCTCTTGGTGAAGTATCTGAAGTGATCTATCCACCAAAATATACGCCAGTTCCAAACACGCAAGCATGGGTGTTGGGACTTTCGAATATTCGGGGGCGCTTACTTTCGGTATCCGACCTTGCACAATATATAACAGGTCACAGAAGTAGTTTTTCACCTACTCAGAAAGTTTTATGTATTAGTCATAATGACCATTATGTCGGTTTAGTCGTCGATCAAGTTTTGGGTATTCAGCACTTTAATAAGAAAAGCTATTTTTCTAAACATAATGAGTTGGATAGTAATTTACAGGAATATTGTCAGGGGTATTTCCACCAGCATAACCAGCAGTGGAATGTATTTCTCTTCAGTCGTTTACTGCAAAATCCAAAATATATGAACGCATCTATAAAATTTATAAATTAATTATCGCGCAGCTACGAAAGAAGGCGTAATCGGGGAGAAGCTGAATGGGCTTTAAACTTAAAAAGAAAAATACGAGTGAAAGCACGGGTAGTCGTAAAGGCGGTAATGCTTTTCTGGCAAAATTGCAGTCACAAACAGATCAATTATCACGCGTATTTGGGGACAGTGAAAAATCTAAACCATTTATTTATGGTGCGATTGGTTCATTGGTGTTTGCAACACTCATCTTATTCTATCTCTTCTACAGTGTACCTCGTGGGAACGAATTAACACGTAGTCTTGGTGAATTACGTCTTCTATCGCAAACGATTTCTCGTCAGGCAACTGAAGCAACCGCTTCAGGTACTGAAGATTCAATGAAGAAATTGATTGAATCGCAAAACAGCTTCAAAGAAAACTTAGAAACTGTTAAAGATATTCACGCCAATACTGATGCATTGAAATCAGTTGATACTCAGTGGGCTGAAGTATCAAAAAGTATTGATTTAATTACGTCGCAACAAAAAATCATTAACAAGCTATACGACACGAACATTGCAATCGGTGAAACGATTCCAGGGATTCAGGCTGAATATAACTTGATGGTTGACCAAATGGCACGTCAAGACATGCCGTCAAACCAGGTGGTTATTGCGAAAAACCAGGTGTTTATTGCGGAACGTATTTTACGTTCGATCAGTTCTGTACTTTCTGGTTCAGACAGTTCACGTGAATCTGCAGATGACTTCAGTGCCGATACTGAAACATTTGGTTCTTACTTAGAAGCACAATTAAATGGTAGTGCTGAGTTGGGTGTACAACGTATTGAAAGCCCAGAACTTCGTGAGTCTTTAGAAGGCATTAAAGCTGAATACGATGATGTACTTAAATCAGCTGCTGCAACAATTCTGAAAAACTCTTCGCAAATTGTGAACGTACGTAAAGCGTCTTCTCAAATTTTTGCTGAGTCAGATAAGTTATTAGAAAACTTAAACCAATTGTCTTCAAATACTGGTCTTAAAACGATTTTACCAGCGGTATTGTTAATTCTTGCATTAACAGCATTCTTGATCTGTGTATTCAAATTACTTTCTTTACGTGGTCAGTCAGATAAACACCGTGTGGGTCGTTTACAAGAAGAATATGACCGTAACCAAAATGCGATTTTGCGTTTACTTGACGAGATCGCCGATCTTGCAGACGGTGACTTACGTTCATACGCAACGGTATCTGAAGACTTCACGGGCGCGATTGCCGATTCGATTAACTTCGCGATTGATCAATTACGTGACCTGGTATCGCGTATTACTGAAACATCGCAAGAGGTTGCACAATATACGGCGAATACTCAGGGTATTACCAACCAGTTAGCTGAAGCATCTGAGCATCAGGCGCAAGAGATTGCTGGTGCCTCTGCTGCGATTAACGAAATGGCAATGTCAATTGACCAAGTATCTTCAAACGCAGAAGAGTCAGCGGTGGTAGCAGAACGTTCAGTACAAATTGCTGCAAATGGTGCAGATGTCGTAAACCGTTCAATTGAAGGTATGGATACGATTCGTGAGCAGATTCAAGAAACTTCAAAACGTATTAAACGTCTAGGTGAGTCATCTCAAGAGATTGGTAACATCGTAGCCTTGATTAACGATATTGCCGACCAAACAAACATTTTGGCATTGAACGCTGCTATTCAGGCATCGATGGCTGGTGAAGCTGGTCGTGGTTTCGCCGTGGTAGCGGATGAAGTACAGCGTCTTGCGGAACGTTCTGCATCTGCAACCAAACAGATTGAAGGCTTGGTAAAAACCATTCAGACCGATACTAACGAAGCTGTAATTTCGATGGAGCAAACGACTTCCGAGGTTGTACGTGGTGCGAACTTATCTAAGGATGCCGGCGTTGCACTTGATGAAATTCAGTCTGTATCGGGTAACCTTGCAAAACTGATTGCAAACATTTCGGATGCTGCAAAACTTCAGTCTGCTTCTGCAGGTCATATTGCAACAACGATGAACGTTGTACAGGAAATTACCTCGCAAACAACGACTGCAACATTTGATACTGCACGTTCGGTATCTGAATTGGCAAATATGGCCGAATCATTACGTGAATCTGTATCTGACTTTAAACTTCCAGAATAAGTCAGGCGCATTATCGTGGTGTCCTACTTTAGGGTAGGACGCTACATCGATTACAGATAACACATCGACAAGATGAACTTGACCCACGGTTGAGTCTTGCGTGATGGTTACAATTAAGTTTGAGCAACCTTCTTGGTGGCAAAACATAAGAAGCCTTAGCTATGAAAGAAATATTAAAAAATTTAGTTGAAACGACTACGCTTCCTGAAGATAGTTATCTTGATCAAGATGCAGAAATTCTTGAGATTTTTGTTGAAGAAATAGAAGAGATCTTCGCTGAATTAGATGGTCTATTTACAACTTGGCTAGACAATCCACAAGATAAAGAAACCCTCACGACTATTCGTCGCCATTTCCATACGCTGAAAGGTTCAGGTCGTATGGTCGGGGCGAAATCGGCAGGTGAATCGGCTTGGGCGGTTGAAGATACACTCAATCGTGTGATTGCGGGTTCAGTTCAGTTAACACCTACAGTTCAAAAATTTGCTAAAACTGTTTTAAACGTTTATCAATACAAACTTTATCCACGCTTCAAAAATGTCGCAGAATTGGATGTAGACTTGCGTCCATTGGTTTTACTAGGTCAGCAATTACAACAAAATATGAGCCTAGAGCCAGCATTGGAAGAGCTGCTTGGTTTAGCAGATAGCTTAAACAGTGAAGATGGTGTTACAGGTTTAGAGCTTGTTGATCAAGCTGTTGAAGTAGCGCCTGCGCCTGAAACAATTGTAGTAGTGAATGAACTGGAACAAATAGATAATGCTGATGACTTTGATGATGCTCTGGTTGCTGAAACCCTGACGATCTTTATTGAAGAAGCAGAAGAGTATCTATCAACAATTGATCAGTTCTTACAAACCGAAGATTCAAAATCACAGGACTATAATGGCTTAATCCGCGCGTTACATACATTGCGTGGAAGTTCATCGATGGCACAAATTGATGAAATTTTTGAAGCAAGCTCAAAAGTAGAGAACTTATTTAAAACATTACTACAAGAAGAGATTGTTTCATCATCGAAAGAAGCTGCATTGTTAATTCAATATGCTGAATTTGTTCGTGATTATTTACATGTATTACGTGCTGGAAATACTGATAACTTACAATCGATATATGCAACATTCAACAAAGCTTGGGAAGACTATGGTTTTGCAAGTCAAGAACATCTAGAGTCAGAAGACAATCCTCAAGGCTTGGTTTCTAAGTTGATTGAATTAAATATTGATCAATTATTAGATGCCGAATTTGAGTTTGATAAACGCGCACTCGCAGAATTCCCAAGTTATATTGAAACGTTGAGTCAGCAAGCACAGCAATTGGCTGATCATACCAATACACGTGCGTCAGTCGGTATTCATGACTTTACGACAGAATTAAATGCTGCATATCAAGCACTGATTCAAAAGCCTGAATTACTGCACGCTGATTATGCATATGAGTTATTTGCTCAAGCACATCAAGAGTTCATTCAGTTATTTGACACATTGGCAGCAGGTCAACGTGTAGTTTTAAGTGAAGATATACAGAAATTCTTAGCTGAATTAACTGCATATGTTCAGCAAGATATTGAACAGTTTGCTAAGCTTAAGTCTGCCGATGTTGTTGAGGTAGCTGAAGCTGTAGAACCAGTGACTCAGGCTGAACATGGTGTTGACGATGTTCAAACCTCAACTTCAACTGCTGTCAAAGGCGTTGATTTTGCATTATTGAGTCAGCGCGTTCAGCAAGATCATCAACAAAAGCAATCAGATGCTGCTAACCGTGATTTTGATGAAGATTTATTAAATATCTTTATTGAAGAAGCTGAAGAATTATTGGTTGGGATTGACCAAGACCTCAGTACATGGACACGTGATCAAAGCAATACAGCGGCGCTGAATAACCTCATGCGTTATTTGCATACACTGAAAGGTGGTGCAAACATGATTTCAGCATCACATGTAGGTTTAATTGCACATGAGCTAGAGTCGATTTATGAACGGATTATTCGCCAGCAAATCAGTGTGAGCCCGAGCTTAATTCATATTATTCGTTTGGTTCAGGATGATATTGCCGATCGTATTCAAACGATTCGTGAAGAAGCAATTGATTATCCAGCAGATCAGGTCATCGATATTTTACAGAATATCCAATCGATTTCTTCGGGTGAGGTATCACATGTTGACGTGAAAGCGCCAGCTGAACAGTTTGATCAGCCTGCCGCGGTTGTTGATGATATTTCTGTTGTGGAGCAATTTGCTGATAGCAATACTGTAAACACAGAACAAGTTGTTGATGAGCCTCAACCGTCTCTATCAGAGCTTGAAATTGCTCAAGATTCAGCTGTTGAGATCTTAGAGCATGCTGTTGCTGAGCATGGACAAGATGTTGACGATGACCTTCGTGCAGTCATGGAAGAAACCTTCCTTGAAGAATCGGAAGAAATTTTAGAACAAGCGACCCAATTACTAAATCATTGGATTGAGCAACGTAGTGACCGTAACTTATTACTTCAATTGCAACGTGCAGCCCACAGTATTAAAGGTGGCGCACGTATGGTTGAAAATGAACCTGTTGCGTCGATTGCCTACCAAGTTGAAACCACATTTGAACAATTTGCGGTACATCATTTCAACTCGAATGCCTACGATGGTTTATTAAAAACCACCTTAAGCTGGTTAAAACAAGCTATTTTCAATAAAGATTATAGTAACTTTGACAGCATTAAATTAAGTCTTGAATCCATTCAATATGTCGACGTTACGGCTCAGTTGCCAAATCGTGTTGCTGAAATTGATCAAGGTATTGTGACTAAAGGCTTTGAATTTATTCAAGGTGATGGTGTCGAACCACCTTCAATGCTAGGTGAATGGGCCGAAGCAAGTAATACTGATAACAGCAATGAAATGATTCGTATCTCAGCTGACTTGGTTGAGAAGATGATTGACTTGTCTGGTGAGAACTCGATTAACCGCTCGCGTATTGAGATGGATTTGGGGCAATTGGGGAATACCCTCAATGAAATGGAATTGGCGATTAAGCGTCTTGCTGATCAGTTACGTCGAATGGATGGTGAGCTTGAGTCGCAAATTATTGCTAAGCACGGTTCTGAAAATTCGCGTTATGCCGATTTCGACCCATTGGAAATGGATCAGTATTCATCCATTAACCAATTATCAAAATCACTTGCAGAATCTGCGTCGGACTTAGTCGATTTTAAGAGTACATTGTCTGAAAAAATCCGTGATGCTGAAGGTTTGTTATTACAACAATCACGTATTCAATCAGAAATTCAAGAAAGCTTAATGCGTACGCGACTGGTGCCTTTTGATCGTTTGCTACCGCGTTTACAGCGTATTGTGCGACAAACATCTTCGACCTTGAACCGTCCAGCTGAATTGGTGGTACAAAATACAGAAGGTGAATTGGATCGTACCATTCTAGAGCGTTTGGTGACTCCGTTTGAGCATATGCTACGTAACGCGATTGACCACGGTTTAGAAGATACAGCTGAGCGATTGGCATTGAATAAGCCAGAAGTGGGTAATATTGTCTTGAATATTAGCCGTCAAGGTACAGACGTATTGGTATCGTTCAGTGATGATGGTAAAGGGATTGATGAAGCGAAGATTAAAGAAAAAGCTTTAAAACAAGGTTTAATCAAAGCAGACCAATTCTTAGATAAACAAGAAATTCTGCAATTAATCTTCCATCCAGGTTTCTCAACTGCGCAAGCAGTGACCCAAATTTCAGGTCGTGGTGTTGGTCTAGACGTTGTACAAAGTGAAATTAAAGCGTTGGGTGGCCATGTATCTGTAGACTCAGAAATGGGCAAAGGCACGACATTTACCATTCGTGTACCAACAACTGTAGCGGTCAGCGATGCCTTGATGGTGAAAGCCGGTGATCAGCAATATGCGATTTCACTTGCACAAATTGAACGTATTGTTCGTATTGCACCGTCAGCGCTAGAAGGCTATTTCAATGGTAAAGAAGACTTCTTCAAAATTGACAATACTAATTACAAACTGCGTTATTTATCTGAGTTTGTAGGTAACCAGCCAGTACCACGTTTAAGCAATGTGGCACATTCACTGCCAGTCCTGTTAATCAAAGGTAACAGCGGGCAAACCATTGCGCTCTTGGTAGATCAGCTTGTGGGTTCACGCTCGCAAATTGTGGTTAAACCAATTGGTCAGCAGTTTACCAGTGTCGGTGCCATTGCTGGTGCAACGATTTTGGGTGATGGCCAGGTATGTTTGATTCTTGATGGTCAAAATATTGCACGTCAGATTCAAACTACTCAACGCATTAAGCAATCAATCGATCAACGTGATCTTAGCCGTCAAGGTAATGCACGTCGCCTCGTTATGATTGTCGATGACTCGGTAACGGTACGTAAGGTAACGTCTCGTCTACTTGAACGCCAAGGTTATGACATTGTAACGGCCAAAGATGGTGTGGATGCAATTGAGCAGCTTGAAAATGTCCGTCCTGATTTGATGTTGCTAGATATTGAAATGCCTCGTATGGATGGTTTCGAAGTAACCAACTTGGTACGTCACCATGATATACATCGCGATTTGCCAATCATTATGATTACTTCGCGTACCGGTGAAAAACATCGTGAACGCGCATTTAGCTTAGGTGTGACTCACTATATGGGTAAACCATTCCAAGAGGCTGAATTACTTGCCAACATTGAAGCACTAATCGCAGAAAAGCAGGGGTAATCCATGAGCCAAAACTCTGTATCTAAAGTTGTAAGTGAAAAGATTGATCAGCAAGAGCTACAACATCTGATTACTGTTTCAACGGGTTTTATCGATGCTTACATCATTGATTGCCATGGCAAAGAACCCATGTTGTTGCCGCAGAACATTGTGTTGTCAGCACTCGATAGTCAGACTCAAGTTCCGTTTGTTGAATGGCATGAGTTGAAACTGCCTGTTTATACCGTCAATGACCCTGAAAAAAGTACTGGGGTGGCATTGGTTATTGAAGGAGACGATGTTGGACAGCGTTTTGCTTTGATGTGTAATCAAATGCCACGAACAATTCGTTTGCGTATTTCTGAAGTGGTTGATGAGGAAAAAGCGGGGACAGATCCTGATATTTTCCAATATGTTCGTATGGCAGATCAGGTTTTTCATATTCCTGATTTGGCTCATATTCAAGCCAGTATCGGTATTGCATAAAAAATCGATGTAAAAAAGGAACTCTTATGAGTTCCTTTTTTTGTCTGTGCTGTAGATTAAGCCAAAAGCTTCACTAAAATTTGTTCGTAAATTTCAGAAAGTGGTTCAAGTTCTTCCACATTTACATGTTCATTGATTTGATGAATTGTCGCATTCAATACACCAAGCTCAAGCACTTGTGCCCCTGTAGGTGCAATGAAGCGGCCATCCGACGTTCCACCACTGGTGGAAAGTTCAGTTTCAGTGCCAGTAACTTCACGAATCGCATCACGTGCAGCATTTACCAATTCACCAACTGGCGTTAGGAATGGTAAACCAGATAATGTCCATGAGATATCATATTCAACACCATGGCGATCGAGTATTTCTAATGTACGTGCTTTCAGTTCTTCCGCAGTTACTTCAGTTGAATAACGGAAATTAAATAAAACATTCATCGTACCCGGTACGACGTTGGTTGCCCCAGTACCAGCATTGATGTTTGAAATTTGGAAAGTGGTTGCTGGAAAGTATTCGTTTCCATTATCCCATACAGTTTCACAAAGTTCTGCAATCGCTTTTGAAGCAGTGTGAATAGGGTTTATCGCCAGATGTGGGTAGGCCACATGGCCTTGTTTACCTTTAATCGTAACATTGGCATTTAATGAACCACGACGGCCATTTTTTACAATATCACCTAAAGTGTTCGTACTTGATGGTTCACCAACCAAACACCACGTCATTTTTTCATGACGTGCTTCTAAAGTCTCAACAACTTTAACTGTGCCATTAATTGAAGGTCCTTCTTCATCTGAAGTGATGAGAAAAGCAATTGAACCTTTATGATTCGGGTGTTTAGCGACAAAACGTTCAGAAGCAACCACCATTGCAGCCAAAGCAGTTTTCATATCCGCACTGCCACGACCATAAAGTTTGCCATCACGAATTTCGGGTTGAAACGGGTCTGAACCCCAAGCATCTAAACTTCCCGTCGGAACAACGTCTGTATGACCTGCAAAGCAGAATACAGGTGATTCAGTGCCTTTACGTGCCCATAAATTATCGACATCATCAAAACGCATGTTTTCGATATTAAAGCCAATCTTGGCTAAGCGATCTGCCATGATGTTCTGACAAGTGTGGTCTATAGGCGTAACCGAAGGTTGGCGTAATAGTTCAAGGCTGAGATCTAGAGTTGCTGTTGAGGTCATGCTAATTACAGAAATCAAAAATGTCGCAATATAATAGGCGAATCATGTGATGAAAGGGAAATTTAGATATAAAAAAACCCTATTAAAATAGGGCTCTTTTTACTCGGCAGTAAAATTAATTACGGCGAATTTCATCTGAAGTTTTTTCAGCTGTATTGGTTACAGCATCACCCGCTTTAGATACGTCCTTTCCAACGCCTTTTACTGTATTACAACCAGTCAGTACAAAAGCAACCAAGAGTGAAGCAGCTAAAATTTTATTCATTGACCTTATTCTCCATATGAATGAATAATTTTTTTAAGATAAATTATTCTGTTGTGTGAATTAGAGTAAAAAAACACCGATTTAAACAGTAGGTGGTTTTTACAGTGGTTCGGTAAACAAATGTAAAAATGAATTAGCTCAGCTTATAACTTTAAACTTGGGGAAGTATTAAACGTGGTTGCCGATACATATAATAGTGTTCTTGATCTGCCTGTTTATATAAGCCGTCTGTCCACCACTGTGCAGTTAAACTACTCGGTCGAGGTTGTGGACAAATCCATTCATGTCGTTGCAGGCGATAGAAATTTTGATCTCGTGACGGTATTTGGTATCCCCATTCACCAATCCTGCGATGTGGATTCACCCAGTCAGGCAGTTCTTGCGGATTGTTTTGTGGTAAATAAAGCTGACCTTTCAAGATGCAATAGCGCTGCTGGATTTGCTCATTTAAAGCCTCTGTAAACTGAAATTGCTTTTGACTAAAATGATTCAGTTTTCGGCTGAGGGTATCACTGCGGTTTAACCCATACCAAAAGGGAAGTGTGTAATCACGTTCTGCGAGGTAATACTTTAATGCGACCTCCCAATGTTCAATTTCATCAGTTTCAGTATTACGAATGACAAAGTCCAGTTCACCGACAGTTCTAGGCCCATCAATTTTTTGAATGCTGTGTCCCAACAGCTCATATTGATGATAATGATGATCCAACAACCAGAACCAAATAAACATTTCAAAACGCAAACCCAAACGTGTGCTTTTTAATTTCTGTAAAAAATCCACGAGTTCATCTGCATTTTGATCCAATTCCAGCAAACGTGGATGGTAATTTTGCCAATGCTGTTGCCATAGTTCGGATGCGGGCAATTGGAATGAATGCACAAGTGATAATTCGTTTGGTAGGTGCTGCAAAATGCCAGGACTGGCAATACAGAAGGCAAGTTGACGTACCAGCGGATTTTTATAATTTAACCAAGGTTCAAACAATGGCGTTGTATCAATCAGATGAGACATAGATAAACCTTGAGAATAATGCACAATAACAACGGATAAACCTTGAAAACACTTTATACTACATAAATTGCAAACTTAGGGTTGTTGTATGAAAACGTTGTTTTGGCGAAGTTTGGTGGTCATCTTTGTCATATTGGGTTTTATAGGTGCTTTATTGCCAGGTATGCCAACAACGGTATTCTTAATTCTAGCTGCATGGGCTGCGTCAAAAGGCTGGCCACAAATGGATGCATGGTTGTTAAATCATCCTAAATATGGTCCTACACTGCGTGCTTGGCGTGAAAATGGCACTGTGCCTAGAAAAGCCAAATGGTTTGCATCCGTGATGATGTTGGTCAGTGCGATACTCATGCTTTTTACCAATGCACCCTTATTGGTCAAAGTTTTTACAAATTTAACCATGTTGGCAGTCAGTATTTGGTTATGGAAACGACCAGAACCACTCAAAGAATTCATTCAAATCGATCAATCTAAAACAACGACTTCAGTACAAAAAGAGAAAGAACATGTCTGATTATTCAATCGATCAAGCAGATGTGTTGATCAATCTGAAAGATCAAACCTTGAGTCTGCCAAAACTCAATAAATTTTATGTCGTATCGACAGGTAAAAATGGTATTGGTGAGCAGGAAAATAGTGGCAAGACACCACGAGGTTGGCATCGAATCGCTGAAAAATTTGGTGCGAATGAGCCTAAAAATGCGGTTTTTAAAGCACGCCAGTGGACTGGGGAGGTCTACGATGCCGAACTGGCAGCCGAATACCCTGAGCGTGACTGGATTTTGTCGCGCATTCTTTGGTTAAGTGGCTTAGAAGCAGGATTTAATCAAGGAGAGGGCTGCGATACCTATCAGCGCTATATCTATATACATGGAACACCTGATACAGAGCCGATGGGAATACCAATGTCGCATGGATGTATTCGTATGCGAAACGATGATGTTGTTGAATTATTTAATTTGGTGCCAATTGATGCGAAAGTTTATATATCAGAAAAGTAAGTTGAGATCATTTAGTTCAGTCTTTTAGGCTGTATTGATTTAGGCATTACAGATTTGAGTTATCTCAAAACGGTCATAAATCAGTTAGACAGTAAACGTCCTCCAATTTTAAGTTAGACAAAAGCCCATTTAGGGCTTTTGTTGTATTGATTACTTACTAGAAAATTAAATATTTAATGCTTTTAAGATGCATTTAGGGGCAATGAAATTGTTTTAAATGTACTTAAAATTTTGAGTTCATCATTTATTACAGTAAATAAATGCTGCTTAATAAAAATGAATGTACAATTAATGCGCTTAAATTGGTTTTGTGATTTTTATTACTAGTCAGTTTTATCGAAGATTATGTGAATGTTGTATAAATTAGAGGAATTAAATTGTAGAAAAAAGTGCAATTTAAAGCTAAAAAACATACAAAAATACTGATTTTTCCGCAATATAACTTATTTTTTAATCACTCAAACAGAAAAAGTGGAAAAGAGTTAGAAAAGCGTTTGACACTCGGTGAGGATTCTCTATAATGCACCTCATCAAACGATGAACATGTTTTGAAAGGGCGCTTAGCTCAGTTGGTAGAGCGTCTGCCTTACAAGCAGAATGTCGGCGGTTCGATCCCGTCAGCGCCCACCAAGCTTCTTTCATATTGTTTGAGATTTTATAGTGCAGCGGTAGTTCAGTTGGTTAGAATATCGGCCTGTCACGCCGAGGGTCGCGGGTTCGAGTCCCGTCCGCTGCGCCACTTTAAATCTCAATCATACGTTTGCCACAATAGCGACATTGTGTAAGTGCAGCGGTAGTTCAGTTGGTTAGAATACCGGCCTGTCACGCCGGGGGTCGCGGGTTCGAGTCCCGTCCGCTGCGCCATTTACATGATAGACCTTTTGAGGGCGCTTAGCTCAGTTGGTAGAGCGTCTGCCTTACAAGCAGAATGTCGGCGGTTCGATCCCGTCAGCGCCCACCATATTTTTTGTGATGCAGCGGTAGTTCAGTTGGTTAGAATATCGGCCTGTCACGCCGAGGGTCGCGGGTTCGAGTCCCGTCCGCTGCGCCATTTCAAAAAATATAAAAGTTGTAACCCTTAAAGGGCGCTTAGCTCAGTTGGTAGAGCGTCTGCCTTACAAGCAGAATGTCGGCGGTTCGATCCCGTCAGCGCCCACCATATCTTTTAAGATATAGGTTGTGTTTCGAAAGAAACATCGTGATGCAGCGGTAGTTCAGTTGGTTAGAATACCGGCCTGTCACGCCGGGGGTCGCGGGTTCGAGTCCCGTCCGCTGCGCCATTTATCTTAAAATATCTTAAATTCCTGAGATTTAAGATGTTTCAAATACCAAGACTTCGTATCCGTTTGTCTTGCGTCATAAAAACAACAGCGTTGTTTTTATTCCTCAGGGCGCTTAGCTCAGTTGGTAGAGCGTCTGCCTTACAAGCAGAATGTCGGCGGTTCGATCCCGTCAGCGCCCACCATATTCTCTTATAATACTTGCCTAATCTCTCTAGTTTTCATAGAATCCGCTCTATAATAATTTTAATATCGTATGTGATCTATGAGAAATCCATATCAGCGCAAGGCCGCGTCGAAAACTCAAACTACTAATTACAATCCTCAAGATACTTATAAGCAATTTATTGAAAATATGGTTGCTCAAGGTGGTGTTATTGCGCTTTATCAAGATGGTTGGGCACTTTGCGCAACACCTACAGGTCAACGCTCATTTGCAATTTGGCAAAACCGTGGATTAGCACGACTGCTTATTAAAGATAATTGGGCAAATTACCAGATTCAAGAAATCAGCTTGAAAGATTTTATTGAAAAAGTGATCCCGTTTTTACGTAGCGAAAATACTACTGTTTCTTTGGATTTAACGCCTGAAGGGCAAAATATTTTGGTTGCCCCTGAAAAGATGCTACTCGATATTAAAAATTATTTATATCAGGTCTATCAACAGCGCCCAGAAGTGTTTGAAAACATCAAAATACCCTTGCCTAGAACCATTCGTCTAAACTAATTTTCATCTTCGACCGTGTATATCTCTATAAATACACGGTTTTTTAGTATTCATTTAACAACCAGCCACTAATGAATGCAAAATATTCACGTAGCCATGCGTTATAACGAATGTAGAGTGGTGTAGGTGCACTGATAGGGTAAGTATTTGAATAACCTAAGTGTGCCGCGATTGCTTGTGCACGCGGTAAGTGAAAATCACTGGTAGCAATTGCAATTGGCGCATTTAGCGGGATATCTAGCTGTTTTAATATCACTTTAGTATTAATTAAATTTAGCTCAGTACTTGTGCTATGGATTTCTTGATAAATTTTATTGCTAACTTGAGGGTAGTATGTGCGTATGTAGCGTTGCATGACATCAGCTTCAGTGATGTTTTCATTAAAGCCTAAACCACCTGTCATGATGACGGCCGCTTGTGGTTGAGCGACTGCGACCTGAGCTGCCACATCAAGACGAGCTTTTAGCGTAGGTGAAGGTTGTCCATTTTCAATACCACTGCCCAGTACTACGATTGCTTGTACTTGAGCTACGGAATTATTTTTATGATTATTGAAATGTAGATAGGCAAAGAAAAGGAATAAGCTAAATAGCCATACCCAAAATATATTCCAACAAACACGATAAAGCACTTTAATGTAGGGATAGCGATTTAAAAGCTTTTGAATTGGTGCAGAAAAGCAGCTACAGATGAGAAAAAAAATGCCAATGATTAGCGGGAGTACAATGCCAAGATTTATCTTGTCCTGTGCCAATAACCAAGTAGCATCCGCGCAGAGTAGGGTGCCAAATATAATTAACAAGATTTTTTTCATTTAAATCGTACATTTTTTACTTGTCGCTAGTTTAGTCACTTTTATTGAAAAGCTGAATATAGAACTACAGATGTAAAAAACCAGACATGGCGTCTGGTTTTTTGAGGAAGATTAAATGACGATCTTAAAGAGCAGTCTTAGTAAACGTCACGGCGATAACGACCTTCGCTACGCATTTTCTCAACTGTATCTTCACCTAGAATATCAATCAGGGCATGATCAACATCAGTTGCCATACCTTGAATGCTACCGCACACATAGATGACAGCACCTTGTTTTTCCCATGCACGTAAACGTTCTGCTTGCTCACGCAGCTTATGATGCACATAGATTTTTTCTTGCTGATCGCGAGAGAAAGTTAAATCGATGTGCTGCACAAAGCCTGTGGTCTGCCACGCTTCGATGACATCTTGATAGAAGAAGTCATGCGCACGTTGGCGTTCACCAAAGATTAACCAGTTTTGGGTGTAGTCTTGGCGGACACGTGAGTGGAGTAGACTCATTAGACCAGCAATACCTGTACCATTACCAATACAAATCACTGGTCGATTGTCATCAATGAGGTGGAATGATGCATTGGTACGAATGCGAAGCTGTATAGGAGTATTTAGTGGTGCGTGTGCAGTCAACCAACCTGAACCTAGTCCTAATTCACCTTGCGCATTAGATTGCTGACGTACCACAAGGCGTAAAACTTGTTGACTTGGAATGCTGGCAATTGAGTACTCACGCGACGGTAGCGTCGGGAGTTGTTCTAGTAAATGATCTAGATTGGCAAATGGCTCAATTTCAACAGTTAAATCTTTATCCCAAAGGGCTTGTTCAATTGTTTGCTGAGTTGAATCGACCAATTGTTCTGCTGGAATATGCTGTTGCTGCATAAAGTGTTGAATACGTTCAGGGCTGTTGCCTGGTTGAATTTCTGCAATATCACCTGCTTGCCAGTTTGCTTCATGTTGCGCTTTTAATTCGATATTGAATGCTGGCGCACCTAAACTATTTGGATTAAGTAAACTACGTTGGGTTAAAGTCCAAGTGTCGAAGGTTTTGATAATATTCATTGCTTGCAGTTCAAGCTTTGATGCTTTTGCTAGTGCCGCATTCCACGCTTCAATGGCATTGGTGTCTGCATTATTTACTTCTATGGTTTTGAAAAGTGCTTGAGCACCATTTTTCGTCATCCAAGCCGCAATCGCATGACCAAAACTACAGTATGTATCTGGATACTCTTGAGAGCCAAGCGCGAGTACTGCAAACTGAATATGCTTCAAATCTAGCGTTGTACGCATAAATTTTCGTTCAAAACTGCTGGCTAAATCAGGTGCTTCACCTGTGCCATAAGTACTAGCAACAAACAACACTTGATGTACCTGTTGTAAGTCTCCTGTACTTAACTGTTGAACAGCTTTAACACTCACAGGTTGACGCGCTTCTTGTAGGCTCGTTGCTGTACGCCAAGCCAATTGTTCTGAAAGCCCAGTTTGGGTGGCATAGCAAATTAACCAAGGTTTAGCATTTGGATCAACACTAAGCGGTGCTAAGCTTGCTTTTGCTGCTTGAGTCAGTTTTTTCTGCTTGCGACGTTTTAAATACAGCATCCAACCTGTTACAAAGAACAGTGGCATAAGCAATGAGGCTACCATTGCAAAGAATTGGTAAATTGGACCGAAGAAGCTACCACGGTGTACAGGCAGCATGCTGCTCATGATTTTTTCATTGAGCTTTTTGTCTTCATACAACTCAACATCATTCAGTGATGAAGTTTGGTAGTTATAGGTTGCTTTGTTACGTGCGCGTTCATGTTGTGGAACAGCATCTACAAAGTTAATTTCTAATTCGCCATTGGCTTTTTTCGGAATATTAAAGGTAACTGATGAATATTCACGGCCAATTTTTTGATTAAAACCTGCCCAACTTTGGCTTAAGGCAATATTAATTTGTTCAGGTTTTAAACCTTCTTTTTTGCCATGACTCTCACCACGATGTTCTGCGTCTTGTCGCGTTTGACCTTGGTTATTTCCGTCGCCACGCATATGTTGTTCACCACGCCCAGCATCTTTTTTCTCAGAGCCTTGGCTATTAGTAGGATCTTTTTTAGCACCCTGATTTACTTGTAATTGAGGCTGCGGACGTTCAACTCCTAATACTTTGAACATGCCATTACGCCACCAGTCATATGACCAATACAAGCCTGTACATGCTAAAACAAGGTAGAAAATAATGACCCATGTTCCTACAACAGCATGCAAATCCCAAATGAAATTACGACCCTTAAGCTTGGGTTTAACTGCGAGCCATTGTTTTATTGAATGCTTTTTAGGCCAGCGTAAATATAAGCCACTGAGTACAAAGAAAATCAAAATAAGCGTACATGCACCTGTAATTTGCTTACCAATAGGGCCGACAGTTAAGTTACGGTGTAATTGTTGAACAAATTGAAAGAAGGCTTGTCCTTTTATTTCGGGTAAAACCTCAGCGGTGTAGGGGTTGACCATCATGTTATAGCCACGACGAGCCCCTTCTTTCACAATATTTACTGTGCTTGAAGCTGTAGGGTCTTGTGCAAGTGTAATACTATTAATTTTCATTTCAGGGTTCGTTTGACTGAAATGTTGATAGAGCTGGGCAGGGCTGAGTTTTGATTTTTGTTCAGCAACAACCGTATAACTGTCCTGATTGATGGCTTTTAATATTTGCTGTTCATAAGAATAAATTGCGCCAGTTACGCCCATAAGTGAGAGTATTAAACCAGCGGTAATTCCAAAGAACCAATGAAGTTGGAAAAAGGTCTTTTTTAGCATGATGGAGAGTATATGAATATACGGTGGCTGAATTGCGACGAATTATAAACGATGATTTGGCAGAGAATGTGGATTTTGTAATTAATATTCATTCTCATTATTGTAAATTTCAATAAAGTTTTGAATAAATTGCATAAAAAAACCTCCATGAATGGAGGTTTTCTATATCAGCAAATTTCGGTTTAATTCATTAAACAGATTTAGCTGGGCCAACAGATTCGTTCAAGTGCTTGCGAATGGTTGCAAAAGGAAACTTTTTGCTGTCCATGCGTTTCGGTAAAATATACGCACCATCTTGACCTTTAACTTTGAAGTTTAAAAGGATGAAGTCGGCAGTATCGTACCATTCATGAATATCTTTCCAACCGACAGTCATCGTACCCATGTTAGCACCCATACGTTGCTGCATAGAGATACCATGTGGTTGTACACCCATACGGATGCCTTTGATTTCTTGTACAGGCACTTCACTGAGTTTGCGTTTTGCATACCATTCAATGCCGAATTTACGCACTAGGAAGTAAATCACAACACAGACAATCGCTACCCAGCAAAATACGGTTGAGTAGTTTTTGATAAAGATCAGTCCAAGTACTGCAAGTGCGATAATAGCACCCATGATGAGCCACGCTTTTTGGCCAATTTTGAAATTGCTGCGCGAAAGAACAAGTTGCGCATAACGCTGTTCTTCTTCAGAAATTTCATAAGCTACTGGCTCTAGCGTATAGGCATATAAATTTTTTGCGGTCATAGTCAAAGTAACAGATTTAAAACTGTAAAAAGTTTAGCATTATTTATACCAATTCAGTGAGTATATTGTTCCAAAATCATCCAAATTATAAGGATGCCAATTCAGTCGATGCTTGATCATGCTCATGACTCAAGTTTTGCTTTAACTGACTGAATTGATTCAACACACTAAACATCAATGAAAGTTGTTGTAACACAATTAAAGACTTTTGATCATCATCATTATTTTGCGATAAGCGCTGACGAATCTCTTGCAGCATATTTTGTGCACTCAAGTCAGGTACTTCATCACGTAATAAAGCACCTTGAATATCTTCTAATGCTTTATCTAATAAGTTTAAAACTTGCTGATCTGAAATTTTTTCTCGGTGTGCGCCCAGTGCGGCAATATAGCTAATAAAGGTATGGTTTAAGCATAAGAACTCAAAAGCTAAGGCTTTTTGGGCAGGGTCAAAGTCTGGTTCAGTGGCTAAAGTTGAAATAAGTGAAGCCACATCTGCATCAGTATTATGTGCAGCACGACGCACGATACGATAATTTAGACCATTGTTACGTCCAGATTTATATTGCTCAACCACTTCTGCCAAGTAGTTACATTGGGCTTGAATAGAACGACTAATGGTGCGCGGTAAACGGCGAAATTTCCAATCGGGGAAAATAAAACTCACGCCTAACCATGCCAATGCACAGCCTATAAGGGTATCAATCATACGTGGTATGGCAGCTGCAAAGCCCATTCCATCGAGGTTGAAGTTAATGAGCGCTAGAATAGTAATAAATGCAGTTGCTTGAGCATATTGCTTACTCCGTAATTCAAAAAACAGTACGCCACTTAGGATAAGCAGTAGGAGTTGCCCCTCGACTGAAGGCACAAAATACAAAATCGCGTAGCCAACTGTAATACCAACCAACGTTCCGACAATGCGCAAATATAAACGACGTTTGGTGGCGTTAAAGTTGGGCTGACTCACAAAAAGCGCTGTGAGTAAAATCCAATATCCATAAGTGATATCGGTAATTTGTACAAAAATGTAGCCTACGAACAGCACAATCGAAAGTCTTACTGCATGACGAAACAATACGGATTCAGGACTGAGATGCTGTTTAAAACGCACCACGATGTCGTCCCAACCTTTTAGATCATCATCTTTTAAACGACTTTCAATAATGGCTTGTTTGTCGATATAGCGCTCAGTTTCGACATTACGTAGTTGAGCGTCAATGGCTTTTAAATTTTGGTATAACGAAAACAGTGAGTTTACCCAGACTTCATCGTATTGTTGTTCTTGGCGCAGCTTTTCGAGCGAGAGTTTCAGGTTATGAAAGGCATGCTTGAAGCGTTTATTATGATGGTAAGGTTTTCGTTGTAAGATGCTGATACTTAAATCTTTACACGCTTTACCTTGGATTGAAAGTACACGTTGAAAGCGGAATAAAATATCACTATGTTCAAAAATTCGGGTCAGCTTTTGATAGTCAATATGTGCTGAATCGGCACGTTCATGAATGTCTTGAGCAACAAAATAATATTGCAGGCTACGTCGGGTATCTTTTTGTCCACGGTCACCTTTTAAACGGGTGAGTAGGGCGGTTTTCATGTCGTTGAAGATGCCAATCAGCTTGCCATTTTCAAGTGACAATTCAATCATGCTTTGTTGATAACTTTCAGGTGTCATATCAACATCAAACAAGTTCGATTTAGCAAACAAGAAATCACCTAAAGATGAATAACTTTGCGCTAATTTATCTTGCACTTGGCGTACAGGGAACAGTAAAAAACTAATCGTTGAAAGTAAGCCGTACCAGATAGCACCAATGACGAGTAAGCCTGCTTGGGTATACCAGTTATCAAATAACTCAACACCGAGCATAGAATAAACTGCAATCACTAAGCAACCATAGGAAATGGTGGCATAACGTCGACCGAGTGAACCAAGCAAAATCCAACCGAGGCAAGAGACAATCAAACCAATGGCAAACAGCACTGGATGTGGAAATAACACATAGATTGAAACAGCGGTGATAAAGAAACCAATATAGGTATAAATTTGGTTCATGATGCGTACAGAGAAGCGATCATCGATATCACTGAGACCGGCTGCAACCACACCCAAAGTAAGCGGAATGGTCATCAGTTGCTGATCAAGATAATAGGGAACAAAGG
Source organism: Acinetobacter sp. YH12227 (assembly GCF_013417785.1). Lineage (NCBI taxonomy): Bacteria > Pseudomonadati > Pseudomonadota > Gammaproteobacteria > Moraxellales > Moraxellaceae > Acinetobacter > Acinetobacter sp. YH12227. The sequence goes on from NZ_VPDH01000028.1 coordinate 29,663, forward strand.
CAGTACCTGCGAAGGCAATGATCATGCGCAGGTTATACATAAAGGTCGTGTTATATGTCGCTTGTTTCAGACGTGCAAGCCAGGCGTTCAAAATATTTCCTTTACAAAAGCTTATCGCTAAAAGAGATTTGTATCGTGTGAATTTTCACTTAGATGCTAAGAAATAATACTATGTGCAGTGTAAACTTGTCTGCAAAACTTGCTGTCCATCTACGAAATATTATTATGCCAATAACACCTGAAAAAAAGGACTTTTCCCAGCGCTGGATTTTACTTCTAGCGTTATTAACAGCACTGGGTCCATTATCCATTGATATGTATTTGCCTGCTTTACCACAAATGGCTGATGATTTTGGTGTTTCAACGCAGCAAGTGGCCAATAGTGTGCCTGCATATTTTTTAGGGCTTGCCATTGGTCAGTTAATTTATGGTCCTGTCAGTGATCGTATTGGGCGTAAAACTCCGCTTTATTTCGGCTTGGTTTTGTATATTGCTGCAAGTTTTCTTTGCATATTTGCAGATAGCGAATGGAGTTTAATCACAGCGCGAATCGTTCAGGCATTGGGTGGATGTGTGGGCGTAGTAATTGCTCGTGCGGCCATACGTGACCGTCTGAGTATGCAAGCTTCAGCACAAGCTTTTGCCAGTATGATGATTGTCACCACGATAGCGCCAATTATTGCGCCAACCTTGGGCGCTTGGGTGCTGAATGTATTTGAGTGGCAGTATATTTTTGCACTGTTAATGCTGGTGGGGGTACTTTGTTTGGGCTGTGTACATTTTTTCTTTGAAGAAACACTGCCTGTTGAGCGCCGCCTAAAATTAAACTTCACACAAATTATCAGCTTATACAGTGCAATTTTTCAAGATGATAGCTTTAGAAAACCGATGTTAGCAGGGTGTTTTTCAGGTGCAGTATTGTTTTGTTATATCAGTGGTTCATCTGCCATTTTGATGGATGAATATGGCTTTAGTCAGCAAAACTTCGCCTATATCTTTGGTGGAAATGCCCTAGGGATCATGTTGTTTTCAACTTTAAATAAGAAAATGGCGAACCGTTTTAATGTGCTTCAACGTTTACAGTTTGGCAATATCATCCAATTGATAGGCGTCATGGTCTTGTTAGTGTTAGCTATTATGCAACAAGTGTCTTTATATGGAGTGCTATTTGGCATGTTTTTATGTGTTGCATCTATTGGTTTTACCGGACCAAATGCAATGGCTTTAGCAATGTCTGAGCAGGGCGCACGCGCAGGAACAGCAAGTGCAATCATGGGGAGTGCTCAATTTGCATGCGGTTTACTTGGTGGGGCTTTACTAAGTGTGCTTATTTGGCAGCCGTTACTGAATATGGCAATCATCATGCTCTTGTTTGTTGGGGCTGCTATGTATTCAATTCAGCAGTTAAAAGCGAATATTCAAGCTTAAATTTAATGGTATTTTCTAAATTGTCATGCAGATATGACTATTTAATATAACTAATATGGATTGGTATGTAATACGCTATATATAAATTAAGGTAGACATTAGTTGCAGCACGGTTGCACTAGATGTCGGAAATCTATAATTTATTAAATACTTTCAGGGTATGTTTTTATACTTAAAAGGTATTTTATGTGGTGTTTTTGGTCATCTGATTGGGGGCGAGCGGACTGTCCGTGACTTGTTCTACCAGCAATATCAATAGATTATTATGAGGAATGTCAGTAGTTAACAATGCTTTTCACCTTTGTGTGTCATTGAATTTATATTCACTGCGACTAAAGCACAGATAGGCAGTTTGATTATTGTCCGCTCAAATAAAGCACAGCATAAAGTACCCATAGAAGGGGCTTAAAAAACAATGATAGGACGAAAGAGAGCTTAGAATGAAAATTCAAACTGTATTCCACCCAATGAAAACGCTTGTTGTTGCAATGAGCTTAGCAACAGTGTCAATGGCACATGCAGCAAGCAGCACTTCAGAGATTGAGCAACTTCGTGCAGAAGTTGCTGAACTTAAAAGTCTGATTAAAGCACAGCAACAAGTTCAAACTCAGCAACAGGCAGAAATCCAGCAAGTCAAAGCACGTCCTACTCCACCGCCACCACCTGCAGCATCTTCAGCGGGTTTCAAATCTAAAGCTGGTGCTGATGTAAATCTTTATGGTTTCGTTCGTGGTGATGCGAACTACATTATTGAAGGTGCTGATGATGACTTTAATGCAGTAAGCAAATCTGGTGCGAGTACTCCATTAGTAAAAGATAAATTACGTGCAACGGGTAAAACGACCCGTTTAGGCTTGGATTTTAATACACCAGTAGGTGATGCTAAAGTCGGCGGTAAAGTTGAAGTTGACTTTGCTGGAACCAATGAAGCCTTGCGTATTCGTCATGCTTATTTAACTTATAACGACTGGCTATTCGGTCAAACCACATCTAACTTCCTCTCGAATCACGCGCCAGAAATGATTGACTTTGGTACCAACGTCGGTGGTGGTACAGCGCGTATTCCGCAAGTACGTTATGGTCTAAAACTCGCTCCTGCAACTCAATTGTTCTTCTCTGCTGAAGAAGGTAATAGTTCTGCAACAGCTTTTAAACGCACTGTTACGGAAATTCGAGATACTACAGGTGCTGTCACTGGTACAAAGACAACTGATGAAGATGTAAATTCTGGTGTTAAATATAACTTGCCTGTATTAACAGCTAAATTAACGCAAGGTTTTGCTGATGGAAAAGGCGCCGTTTCAGGTCGTGCGTTACTTGAACACTATAAATCTGAAACAAGTGATGATGATAAAATGGGCTGGGGTTTGGCAGCTGGTGTAAATTATCAAGTATCTGAGCCATTAAAAGTTTCAGCTGATGTTTCACATGTCGTTGGTAACAGCAATTATTTATATGGTAGCAACTCTGCTTTCTATTTAAATCCAGTTAATGGCGATATAGAGCAGAATGAATTTAATGCGGTTCAAGTCGGTGCGACATATAAATTCTCACCTAAATTACGTTCAACTTTAGCGTATGGCGCAATCTTTGCTGATGATAGTACTGATTATGCAAAAATTTATCGTGCAGCAAATGAAGAAGTTCAACAAGCTTGGATTAACTTTATCTATTCACCCGCTGCGCCAATTGACCTAGGCGTTGAATATGTTAATGGTAAGCGTGAAACATTTGCAGGTGATTCATATAAAGATAACCGTGTCGGCTTAATGGCTAAATATAGCTTCTAAGACGAAAATGATCGTTATCAAAAAAGCCTGACTTTGTTCAGGCTTTTTTTATTTGTATGAACAGATTTTTAAACTTTATTGATAGGGTATAGGAATTTCCTATTCGCTACTGAACAAAGGCTTTAGATTAAAATTTGATTAAAAAGTATTCAAATAAATTAACTGAATGGTAAAAAAAAGCAGAAATATTCAATTTTTTTATATTTTGTATAGATTAAAAAAAGGTGCACATTCAAGTAAAAACAAATAGATATAAATTTAAATTATAGTAAATAAAACTTTTTGTAATTAAAATTAATGAAATTTATCTGTTCTCCACGCATAATGTGCGACTTTTCTAATCAGCATTCGATTTATGTCTTTCATCTATGATAGGAATGCTGTTGTAAGCGTCGGTTTAGTTAGAATGAACTACTTTTATGGATTTGTTTTGTCGAATTGAGTTTTCTCTTTTTTAAACTCAGGCATACATATTTGAATCAGATGATGAATGTTTATGATTGGCATTTAATAGGCTGCGAGCTTGATTTATTGGTTAAATTTACAAATTGGAATTGTATTTTAAGTAATAAAAGCTACTAATTTCTATTAAGTGGACTAATAAATATTCAAACCATTTTGGACAAATTATTATGGAATTTAGCTTTAACGCATTTTATACCTTAATTGCGGCGGTGATCGTTCTTTTATTAGGACGTTTTCTTGTAAAGAAAATCAGTTTTTTGAGTCGTTACAACATTCCTGAACCTGTAGCTGGTGGTTTGGTTGCTGCAATAATCTCACTGGTGGTACATAGCATTTGGGGTTATAGCATCACTACGAGTAGTGAATTACAAACCAGTTTCATGCTGATTTTCTTCGCATCCATTGGTTTAAGCGCAAACTTTGCCAAATTGAAAGAGGGAGGAATTGGTCTTGTCATTTTCCTCGTAGCCGTTGCTTCTTTCATTGTTGTGCAGGATGTTGTTGGTATCAGTCTTGCGACTTTATTAGGTATTGATCCACTGATTGGTTTAATTGCAGGTTCAATTACTTTAACAGGTGGACATGGTACAGCAGGGGCTTGGGGTGAAATTCTTGAAGTTGAACACGGTATACAAGGTGCATTAGCCTTGGGTATGGCGAGTGCAACTTTTGGTTTAATCATTGGTGGTATTATTGGTGGACCATTAGCTAAGTTGCTAATTAATCGCTATAGCCTAGCAACTCCGCGCACGAATGAGCAAATTGAGCGTAGTGATAACACACCATTAGCTGATATTAATTCAACCGAATATGTTCCTTTTGAATATCCACATCGTGTTCGTTTAATTACCGCAGATAATGCAATTACGACTTTGGGTCTATTTGCTGGCTGTTTAGCATTTGCTGATTTTATGACTGCTTTCAGTAAAGGTACGATGTTTGAATTACCAACATTTGTATGGGCTTTAGCTGGCGGTGTCATTTTACGTAATGTATTGGAAGGTATTTTCCGCGTACAAATTTTTGATCGTGCAATTGATGTATTTGGTAATGCTTCATTATCACTTTACTTAGCAATGGCGCTATTATCGTTAAAATTATGGCAGCTATCAGATCTTGCAGGACCATTAGTTGTCATTCTGGGTGCGCAAACATTAACAATGGCATTGTATGCTGCATTTATCACTTTCCGTGTAATGGGCAAAAATTATGATGCTGCGGTTTTAGCGGGAGGTCATTGTGGTTTTGGTATGGGCGCAACACCTACCGCCGTTGCAAATATGCAAGCCATTACCAATATGTATGGCCCATCTCATAAGGCTTTCTTAATCGTACCTCTATGTGGCGCTTTTTTTGTTGATTTGATTAACGCAACAGTTATTCAATTAATTCTTAAATTTTTTGCTTAATTTAGAAAGGCTCTTCAAAAAAGAGCCTTTCATAGTTTTGACCATTTAAAACTAGGGTTGAATATGAATGAACAATTAAATGAAACCCTGTTGGGGTGGATTAAAATTTTTAATGACCCACTTTGGGATTTCCTTGTTGTCTTCTTGGTTGCTGTCGGTATTTTTTATACGGTAGTAACAGGTGCAGTCCAGATTCGCCTATTCATTCACAGTATGAAAGTGATGAAGTCTAGCCGAAAGGAAGGCGATGATGATCATGGTATTACACCATTTCAGGCTTTTGTAACGGGTCTTGCAAGTCGTGTAGGTGTGGGTAATGTAGCCGGTGTTGCAATAGCAATTGCTATTGGTGGGCCTGGTGCAGTCTTTTGGATGTGGATGACGGCATTCTTAGGGATGAGTTCTGCATTTGTTGAATCTTCTCTAGCTCAACTTTTTAAAGTGCGTGATACTCAAAATCAGCAATTCCGAGGTGGACCAGCTTATTACATTACCCAAGGTTTAAAACAAAAATGGTTGGGTGTGGTATTTGCGATTGCCCTGATTTCAACCTATGGCTTTGTGTTTAATGCAGTACAAGCCAATGCCATTACAGGTGCAACTTCACATGCTTGGGGTTGGGATAAAGCCAATCTAGTATTGAGTTTGGGTAGTTTTAGTTTTGAAATTTCATGGGTAGGGTTATTCCTTGTTTTTATAACAGCGCTGATTATTTTTGGTGGTATTAAGCGTATTGCAAAAGTGGCAGAACGTTTTGTTCCATTTATGGCATTACTTTATTTGGCAGTCGCGCTCTATATCGCTTTTGCTAACTTTGCAATCTTGCCTGATATCTTCCAGTTAATATTCAGCAAAGCTTTTGAGTTTGATGCGGCGGCAGGTGGTTTCTTCGGTGCTATGGTTTCTATGGCGATGATGCAAGGCATTAAGCGTGGATTATTCTCAAACGAAGCGGGTATGGGTTCTGCTCCGAATGCTGCGGCAGCATCGGATGTTAAACATCCTGTAAACCAAGGCTTGGTGCAAATGTTGGGTGTATTTGTAGATACCTTCGTGGTGTGTACTTGTACCGCTATTATTATTTTGGCATCAGGTTTATACGAAAATGCTGGATTTGAAGGCGTTGCACTCACTCAGATGGCACTTGAAAGCCAAATCGGTGCTTGGGGCGATGACTTCCTAGCAATTATTCTATTCTTATTTGCTTATTCATCAGTGATTGGTAACTATGCTTATGCAGAAGGTAACGTCCAGTTTATCAATAACAATCCCAAAGTCATGTTCGTGTTCCGAGTGTTTGTATTAATGATGGTTTATCTGGGCTCAGTTATGAGTGTGCCAGTGATTTGGAATTTGGCAGACTTATTTATGGGCGTGATGGCTAGTATTAACCTATTCGCTATATTGTTGCTGACACCTTTCCTTTTGATGTTGTTAAAAGACTACACATCACAGTTAAAGAGTGGCGTGAAAGAGCCCGTGTTTAAGTTAGATAAACATCCAAAATATAAAGATAAAGTGAATTCTGATATTTGGTAATCCTGTTTTTATCAATAAAAGAAGCTGCTATTTATAGCGGCTTCTTTTTTACAGTACTGAATTGAGCTTGTATCAATTGGCACACCGTAACTTCATCGAAGAGCGCACCAGTCAATGTTTAATAGTTAAGGTTTCGATATAATAAAAGCAGTTTGGCTATTACCGAATTATAACAGTGGTTTCAAAACCGAGTGTTTAGACTACGTCTTTCCTTAAATCTTGAGTTCGAATTTGGAAAATCTCCCCATGAAAAGTAAAAGCATTTTGATTGCATCGGTAATCCTTGTTATTACAGGCTGTCAGAGTGTTCCCTCTAAACCGCTTAATGTTCAACACACTGCAGAAATTTCAAAATATATGGCTGCACCTGCACAAGTCTCGGCAAATCGTATTGATTTCAATAAAGTTAAAAAGCAAGAAAAGCGCCCGATTGTTGCTTTGGTTTTGGGAAGCGGTGGTGCACGTGGTTATGCGCATATTGGGGCGATTCAGGTACTTGAACAACAAGGCATCAAGCCAGATTTTATTGTCGGTACAAGTGCAGGAAGCATTGTGGGTTCATTGTATGCGTCAGGAAAAAATGCAGCAGAACTTCGAAAAATTGCCTTAGATTTAAAAGCCAATGATGTACGTGATATTCGATTAGACATGAAAGGCTTTTTTGATGGTAAAAAAGTTGAAGACTTCATTAATCAGCAAGTTGAAGATGTGCCTTTAGAACTCCTTAAAACACCAATGTATGTTGTTGCAACAGAATTAAAAGACGGCAAAAAAGTTGTTTTTAATTATGGCAATACAGGGCAGGCGGTGCGTGCATCTGTGTCTATACCCAGTATGTTTATTCCCACTATAATAGAAAAAACGGAATATGTGGATGGTGGCTTGGTTAGCCCTGTACCCGTGGATGTAGCACGTGAGCTAGGGGCGGATATCATAATTGCAGTTGATATCTTAGCGCGGCCGATACATACAGAAACTTCAAATGTATGGGGATTGTTTAACCAAAATATTAATATTATGCAAAATCGATTGGCGCAAGAAGAACTTAAACGTGCCGATATTGTGATTCAGCCTGATTTACGTGAAAAAGCACATATCTTTGATGTAAAGGGCCGTGAGGCGACAATGCAAGCGGGTGAGGAAGCGACTTTTGAAAAGCTTTATGACATTTCAAGGGTATATGCACAGCATAAATATAGTTCAGGTCATAATATTCATTATATGGCGGCACAAGATTAGTCAGCTCATTTGAACATATATTGCTGGCCTCTATTTTTTATGTAGAAATAGGGGCTTTTATTTCTACATAAAATCCAGCTATTGATTCAATAGTGATCGATAAAAGCTTAATCACTTATCGTAAATAGATATTATTTTATTGAATAAATTGTATTTATATTAAACAAAATATTCATTTTTAAAATTAATTTATTGATATTTATTAAAAAATAATAACTAATTGGTTTTAACTGTATACTTATATTATATATCTATATTACCCTTTTTATTCATATATTTAAGTTTACCGAGTGTTCTAAAGTGTTTAGACTTCCTACATTATATTAATACTTTAAATCAATAACTCTTTTATAGGGGGAAATGTAGATGCAAATGCTTCAGGTAGGACAAAAAGTTAAGCTTGCTATGATGGAAAACAGTGTATTTATCATCACTCAAGTGAAGATTGACAATACTTATACTGTTGAAAGTACTCAAGACGGTGGTCAAAAAACCAGTTATGACAATGTATCTTTCGAGATGTTAAAAGTCTTAGCGGATTAAATCATTGTGGTTAAAATCATTTCACCATATAAAATACTGACTGACGATCACCATTGCTAAAATGCAGATTGCTCATCGCTAAGTAAATCTGTATACAGGTGTTTATACAAATTATATCAATACAGTTTAAAAGTGACGGTAATATCGGCTTTTATTTGTGTTGATATATATTTTACTGAATGATGGCATGATCACTATAAATAATAATGATGGTTTTTTTGCCGAATTGAACATTTAATTTGCATTTAAATCTATATAATAATCACATTAATCATTGTTATATCACGAGTCTAGAGAAACAAGATGTCCCCATTAGATCAAATTGCGAATGCACTAGACGACCAGTCCGAATTATCGATGTCAGTCCTCATGACGCCTGACATGGCTAATTTCTCTGGAAATGTGCATGGTGGAACAATTTTAAAATTGCTAGACCAAGTAGCGTATGCATGCGCAAGTCGTTATTCAGGTAGCTATGTGGTGACCTTATCTGTAGATAAAGTTAATTTTAAAGAGCCTATTCATGTCGGTGAATTAGTAACTTTCCTTGCAAGTGTGAACCATGTTGGTCGTACTTCTATGGAAATTGGTATTCGTGTCGAAGCACAAAATATTCAAAAGCGTACTGTTCGCCATACCAATAGCTGTTACTTCACTATGGTTGCCGTTGATGAGCAAGGTAAGCCGAAGCAAATTCCACCATTAAATTTAGATAATGACTGGAAGCGTTGCCGTTTTGAAGCTGCAGAGCATCGTAAAGTTGCACGTTTACAGGAAAATCATCATCCTTCATGCAGTATTTATAAGAAAACGCCACAAAGCTAAGTGGCGACTTCTGTTTAAAAAAAGATCACTTATGTGGTCTTTTTTTTTCATTCAGATAGTGAATTTTATCCACAATAAATCCCGAGTGTTCTACTAAAGTTTAGGGCCTAAATTCTGTTTAAGCATAGTTTTTAGCTGTCTTAGCATTTAAAATAAAACGATACGTAGCGTTTCGTTTTTTGTTGGTGCGGTGCTAAATGAGTGAGAATGAAAAAACTTCTCGACGTAAGCAATGTATTTTGCAAGCTGTCGCAGATGCCTTGGCTGAACATGATTATCGTAATATGACGGTAGAAGATATTGCTGCACGCGCAGGGGTGGGTAAGTCAACCATTTATCGCTGGTGGAAACATAAATCTGATTTGGTTTTTGATGCCTTTAAAGAGCAAACAGCATCTGTATTTGATTTAGATTTAAGTCAAAGTTTAGAGTTCAATTTAAATCAGCAATTATTAAAATTATCTTATGCTTTGAACCAGCATGTCGGGCGGGCATTGTTAGTCGTAATGGCTGAACATCGAGAAGCTGCGGGTGAATTTTTTAAACAATATTTATTACCGCGTCGAGAAGCCACGCGTGCTCTGATTCAACTGTCGATTCAACGTCAAGAAATTCGTGCAGAGTATCCATTTGAGCTGATGCTGGATATGTTGTATGGGCCTATTCATTACCAAATTATTTTCTTTAATCGCAAACCTGATGCTGAATATATTCAGCGCTTAGTTGAACTTGCACTCGCACCGGTACGTCAAAATACAGCGTTGTCAGCACGCACACAGGTGAGTGTTGATGAAACAAAATAGCCTAAGCCTTTGGAACCGTGCGTTTATATTTTGCCTATTCAATAATTTATTTTTATTTACCTATTATTTTGCGCTGTTGACCATTTTGCCAATTTACATCATGAACGACTTGGGTGGAACGGTACAACAAGCAGGTATGGCACTGACCTTATTTTTAGTGTCATCCATTGCCATCCGCCCATTTTCAGGAATGATTGTAGAGGGAATTGGTAAGGCGCGTTCTGTACGTATAGCTGGCATCATTTTTGTTGTATTTGCTTTTGCTTATTTATTAATAGAAAGCATGTGGTCATTACTGCTGGTTCGTTTTCTTCATGGCTTTTGGTTCAGCATATTAACCACTGTGAATGTACCGATTGTGAATGATTACATTCCCGATGAGCGTAAGGGGGAAGGCATGGGCTACTTTGTGATGTCGACCAACTTAGGTGTTGTTTTTGGGCCATTTCTGGCACTAACCCTGATTCAATTTGCCAGTTTTAGGCTGTTATTTGCCGTCTTAGCTGGCATCGTAGCATTAGGTTATATTTTTACTTGGCTTATCAATATTCAAGAAAATACAACTGCTAAGCAGAGTCCAAAGCCTCAAGCTAAGGGGAATTCGAGTTTGCAGCTCCATGATATTGTAGAAAGCAAAGTATTAGCGATTGGTTTTGTTGCATTACTCACAGCATTTGCCTATTCCAGTGTAATGAGTTTTATCACAGCTTATGCAGAAGTGAAGCAATTACTCGCATATACCAGTGTCTTCTTTATTGTATTTGCTATTTCAATGTTGTTGGTAAGGCCTTGGGTGGGAAGGTTATATGACAGCAAAGGCCCGAGTGCGGTGATATACCCATCTTTTGTGTTTTTTGCCATCGGTTTAGTGATTGTGAGCTTTTTAAATAACCAATGGGTGATGTGGCTATCAGCAGTATTCATGGGTATTGGTTATGGCTCAGTTTTTCCATGTTTACAGACCGTTGCGATTCAATCGGTTGAAAAGCCACGCATGGGACATGCGATTTCTACCTTTTTCACTTTGTTCGATGTTGGTCTCGCTGTGGGTTCTGTCGTAATGGGAGTACTCATTACTTGGATGGGCTTTCAAGCGACTTATTTATTCTGTGCTGCGATGGTGATTGTGACTTTAGTTGTGTATCACCAAACTGTAGCAATCAAATTTAAACGCAGTGGGTTGGGAGTTGAATAATGGAATTACGACATTTGCGATATTTTATTGCGGTTGCCGAGGAACTCAATTTTACCAAGGCTGCACAGCGCATGTGTACGGTTCAACCGTCATTGAGTCAACAAATTAAAGATTTAGAGCATGAAGTCGGTGTGCAACTACTTATGCGTACCAATCGTAAAGTAGAACTCACGGCTGAAGGCCAAGCATTCTTAAAAGAAGCACGTTTAAGTTTAGAGCATGCTGAAAAAGCCATCATGGATGCACGTCAGATTGCGCAATTAAGTAAAGAGCAATTGAATATTGGTTTTGTACCTGTGGCAGAGATGAAAGTATTTCCATACATCATGCCAAATATTCGCGCGCAGTTCCCTGAATTAAAAATCCACTTCCATAGTTTGATGGACATAGATCAAATTAGTGCAGTTCGTAAGGGTGAAATTGATATTGCCTTTACCCGTTATGTCGAAGAAAGTCCTGAAATTGAATCTGTACAGATATTTACAGAACCACTTGCGTTGATTATTCCTAAAAATTCTCCCGTGGCTGAGCAGCGTCATATCAGCATCAAAAGCATGAATCAGCAAGACTTTATTATCAGTGACGAGCATTCATCACCTGAGCTGTATCGTATTATTCAGGACTTTTTCAAGCAAAATAAACTGAATGTAAATTTGGTACAGCATTCGACAAATATTTTGCTGAATGTGAATTTAGTCGGTATGGGGGTAGGTTGGAGTTTAGTTCCATCTTATGTGATTCCATTGCTTGGAGATAAGATTTTAGTGAAGAATACGGTTGAGCCCTTACCAACGATTGGGCTGTATGCAAGCTACCGCAAGGATCGTAAGAATGACGCCATTGAATTGATACTTAAAGTATTAAAAGAACAGTTCTACATGGGCTTTTTCTAAAAGTAGAACATAAGTAAAAAACTCCCCATTACATCGATGGGGAGTTTTTTTCAGCTGCTCACTTTTCAAAAAAGAGAAGTCTTATTTTGTCGATTTATCGATATACGGTTTGATCACACGATAAAGCAGCCAAGCCAAGAGGCCAATCAGATAAAGTGGCCAAATGGTAATGAGAATGACCAATAAACTGAGTACAAATTGCCAGCCTTTTTGTATGCCATACCAAGCACGTTGCCAGAAACTATCACCATTTAGTTGAGCAACTGCATCAAGATTGATGTCATAGCGCTCACGCACAGTTGTTGGTTGTGTCAAAGCAATCACTATCGTACTAAATTGAACGCGATCTTGTACTTCAAGTCGAGTCAACCGTGCAATTTCACTCAATTGTGCTGTAGCAACATGCTCAGGCAAAGTTTGGCTTTGTCCCATTTTTTGTTCGAGCAGTTTTAATTCATATCGTTTTGCTGAATATTGTTGAGCATTTAAAAAGTGCATCAGCGGTAATAATTGATTCACAAACTGCGCTGCTTTTGCACTTGGAATTCGGACAATCATCTCAGCTTGTGGAGAAACCTTTTCAAAAATTTTAATTTTGCCATCGGCAATGTTTTGAGAGGTTGAATCTTGCACGACAAAACCAATATTCTTTTGTTCGATAAAACCACCTGATTGAAGGGTAATTTTTTCAATTTCTAAGGCTGATTTCACTACATCTTTGGCTTCAAAATTAATATTTGCCTCACGCACCATCTTGCGGCCATTTTCCGCTGCATTCACCTGTTCATTAATGATTTGGCTGGGTTTTTGTTCGGTGATTGGTGCTGTGGATGGGGTGTTGCTTTGCGAGGTATCAGTTGTAGCTTCATTGGAAGCAACGACATGTGAGTCTTGCGTTTCTTGACTCGCCTCACTGGCTATTTCTTTAGTTTTTTTCGAACAACCTGACAGGACTATAAGCGTCAAAATTGCAACTAAATATTTGTTTTTCATTTAAAAGGCTCAAATTGGTATTGCTATGTATAAATTGGTTTTAAATTATTGAAGTATTTAAATTTAAAATTAGAGTGATTTTTTTCGTGTGGGTATTGTAACCAAATAGGCAAATGGAAAGATTATCCGCAACAATTTTCTACACAAATCGGCGTATAGTAAAAGCATAAAAACAAGGAAAGAAAACAACACATGAAAAGCATGAAGCTGTATAGCAATACACGATCACGTAGTAATACGATTTTACCTTTACTCAAAGAGTAGGATATTGAGCAGCAAATTGAAATTGTGGAAGTACCTTATGAAGAGATGCATCAACCTGCATATTTGAAAATTAATCCCATGGGTAAAGTGCCGTGTTTGGTCGATGGCGAGTCTGTTGTAAGCGAAACTGCTGCCATTTTTACCTATTTGGCCGATAAATATGCTGAGAAAGGTTTAGCACCAGCTTTAAATGATCCAAAACGTGGTGAATATCTGAAATGGATGTTCTTTTGTCATGGGCCTCTCACTGAATATATGGACATGAAAAATGTTGGTATTGGTGTAGAAACCATGAATGAGAAAAAGGGGAGTCTGAGTTTTGGTAATGAGACTATCTTATTGAATTTTATTCAAACAGGTTTGCGCCAAGCTAAGCCTTATTTATTGGGTGAAAATATTACTGCTGCGGATTTGTATTTGGCGTACTGGATGGTCTATGCCATCTCTTTTAAAATTTTACCTTATTTAGATGAATTTAAGCCCTTTATTCAACGTATACAGCAGCGTGAATCGGTTCAAGATGTAGCTTGGTTTCAAGCGGTTTAGCTTTAGATCGCAATAAAAAACCACGCGATTTGCGTGGTTTTTTATTGGCCTAAATTATTTTACATGTAGCTTGGCAAATAATTGTTGGCTCACACTGTCCAACGTTTGCGGAATCGCAAGTGCTGCTACAAAACGGTCAGGACGAAGAATCGTAACAGATTCAGAGGTTTTGCCGAACCAGCCGCGAATTTCTGTGCCGATATCACCAATCGTGATCACATTGTCATATTGAGTGCGTTTTTCATTACCAAACTGAACCGCTGGAATCACTTGGATGAATTTTACACCCAGTTTTTGCCATTGTTTCATTGTTGCTTCAGACAGTCCCCATTTCGGGTCCACGCCCCAAGCAATGATAGCGAAATCATTACCAATCACTTCATCAAGTAAAACCGTTTCACCAGACTCAAGTTTGACTTGAGGTTGGATAAACATTTTACCTACAGGTGATTCTTTATCACCATTGTTAACCAAAGCACCATCATGGTATTTCGGCATTGGTTTGAAGCGCATTTCTAATAAATATTGCTTGATTGGTTTGATGTAATTCAACGCATAAGCAATACCGTCACGAACAAAGCCTTGCCATTTTTTTGGTGGTGCAAGGACATGGCCGGCCATTACTGATAGGTCGATCATCGCTTTGGCATGGTCTTTACGTTCAACTTGATATGAGTCTAGAAGTTCAGGGCCAGCTTTGCCTTGTACAACCATCGCAACTTTCCAAGCTAGGTTAAAGGCATCACGCATACCGCTGTTATAACCTTGACCTTGCCACACTGGCATAATGTGTGCAGCATCGCCTGCAAGTAAAATACGGTCTACGCGGAATTTATCGGCAATACGTGCATTGTGTGTGTATACACGTTGACGAATCACTTCAATGCCATCTGTCGTTGGTAAGACTTTCGATAAAAGTTTTGCGATATTTTCTGGTTTGCTCAATTCTTCTTGTGTTTCACCTGGCATAACCATGAACTCGAAACGACGAATACCATGTGGTAACGCAGCAGAAACATAAGGGCGCACAGGGTCACAGCATAAGTAAATATGTGGTGTCGCTAGCGGATCATTTTCGATATCAATAACGATCCATTGGTTCGGCGCTGTTTTTCCATCAAAGCCGATATTTAAAGTACGGCGTACAATTGAGTTACCACCATCACATGCAATTAAATATTTGGCATGGATGCTTTCTTGTTGACCTTCTTTATTTTGAATATTGAGGGTAACGCCATTCTTGTCTTGGCTGAAATCTACCAATTGGCGAGAGAACAATACTTGTGTAGTTTCGTATTGCGCCAAGCCTTGTAAAAGCACATTATCCACTTGTGGTTGAATGAAGGCATTACGACGCGAGAAACCAAATTCACGTGTGAGCGGCTGAATGTCTGCAAAGCAACGTCCTTGAGGTGTTAAAAAGCGCATTGCATGGTTCGGTGTTGTATGTGGTAATACTTGATCAACCAAACCTAAAGACTGAATCGTGCGTAAAGATTCATCGTCAATACCAATTGCACGCGGGTAATCAATTAAGCTATCAAGTTGCTCAATGACAGTCACTTCTAAGCCTTGCTTACTTAAGTAGTTCGCAATGGTAAGACCGACAGGACCAGCACCTAAAATGGCAACTTCCGTTGTAAAATTTGCTTTATTGCTCATGCGTAAACATCCAATCACTTCACATATGCCTCTATTAAGAGGGAGGTCTGCTTAAGCAACAAGCTAGGCATAAGTCGAAACGATTAATCTAAAAGCATAAGATTTTTAAGCATATTAAGATAAGTTTATGATATTTCAATTATTAGTTAATTATTCACCATAATTTAGAATGATTTAGCGATCATAAATATCTATTGTTAGAACGTTTTTGAAATGGAATCAGGCATAAATAAACTGGATCAATCGTTAGACAGATCCAGTTTATTTACATTCAGTACAACATTGTGTGAGGGTTTAATGTTGATCAGCAGAACTGAACGTATTTAGCATGTGGAGAATGCTAAGTGATTACTGAGCCGGTTGAGCTGGAGCAGTCGTTTCAACATTTGCTTCAGACGCAGGTTGTGCGCTTGTACCTTCAGCAGCAGTCGTTTCAGTTGCAGGCTGTTCTTGTGTACTAACTACAACTTTTTCTTGTTCAGGTGCTTCTTGTTTATCTTTGCTTGCAGCAAAAGATGTAGCCGCAGCAGCAGCCAGAGTAGAAGCAAGTAAAATTTGAGTGAATTTCATTTTGAGCATCCTTATATATTAGGACTTACGCACTATTATTTATAGATTCTCTGTGGTAGCAGATGATTTTTATCGAGAATAAAGTCATCAATGAAGTTTTTGATAACTGGTCTAAATAATTTCTTCTGCCAACGATATACATTTTC
>NZ_VPDH01000029.1:0-45642 GCF_013417785.1 Acinetobacter sp. YH12227
AAATCATTTGAATGATTTCTTCTTGGTCTACGTGCCATAAAATACTCCATATATTGATGTTTATAACATCATTTGAGGAGCAGAATATCACTTATAGGAGTTGTTCAAATTTACGGATCCATCTCTCACCAAAAGCTTTTAAATTTATAGATTTCAAGTTTTAAGTACCCGTTTTAATTTTTCACAGTGTCCTTATACACATTTTTATATTTTGGCAGAAGTTTTTAAAGTATTAATTTACAAAACTTCATTAGTGTAAATGATTAGGCTTATGCAGGCTCAATAAAAAACCGCTCCTAGAAGCGGTTTTTTAAATTATGATAACTTAAACCAATTCTTTAAAATCTTGTTGACGCCAAGCTTCATATAAAATTACTGCTGTCGCATTCGACAAATTCAAACTACGTGAATTTGCAGCCATTGGTAGACGAATCCAATGTTCTTTCGGGAACATCATACGTACATCTTCAGGTAAACCACGTGTTTCTGGACCCATCAAAAGTGCGACCGGTCGATTTAGATTAGACGTATGCGGTGTTTCAAAACCCTTGGTCGTTAATGGATAAATCGCATTTTGATCGATCCCTACACTCGCTAAATGCTCTAAACACGCAGCAAAATTTTCCCACACTTTCATGTGCGCCCATTCATGATAATCCAATCCAGCACGACGTAATTTTTTATCATCTAGTTCAAAACCCAAAGGCTTGACTAAATGTAACTGCGCTCCAGTATTGGCACATAAACGAATGATATTCCCTGTATTTGCAGGAATTTCTGGCTCGTATAAAACAACATGGATCACAGGATTTACTCTACTCTTTGGTTAAAAATGGATGAGGTAAGATATTCACTTAGCGATGATATGCCATAGCTAGCAAATAAAAATTCATTCGACTGAGTATTCGCACTTTAACATAACGAACACCGAATAATGAGGGTAGCAACTATAGCTATGTCCACTTTACTCAGGCACAGCCTTCGCCTTGTGCTCGGGCAGCGTTATCGCTGCTTTATCCTCTTTACTCAGGCACAGCCTTCGTCTTGCGCTCGGGCAGCGTTATCGCTGCTTTATCCTCTTTACTCAGGCACAGCCTTCGTCTTTCGCTCGGGCAGCGTTATCGCTGCTTTATCCTCTTTACTCAGGCACAGCCTTCGTCTTGCGCTCGGGCAGCGTTATCGCTGCTTTATCCTCTTTACTCAGGCACAGCCTTCGTCTTGCGCTCGGGCAGCGTTATCGCTGCTTTATCCTCGCTCATGCCATTGAAGTTGATCACGTAAGCTAACCACATCACCAATAATGGTCAATGTCGGCGCCTGTATTTGGTACTCGGATACTTTAGAAGCAATATCAGCCAAAGTCCCGACCACCACTTTTTGCTCTGGGGTTGTGCCTTTCGACACCAATGCAACAGGCATATCCGGACGTTGCCCATGTGCAATTAATTTTTCACAAATTTTTTCAAGACCCACCAAGCCCATATACAGCACAAGCGTTTGGTTTTGGTAAACCAGTTCATTCCACGGTAATTCAGGTGAGCCTTCTTTCAAATGCCCAGTTAAAAAACGTACGCTTTGAGCATAATCACGATGGGTTAAAGGGATACCCGCATAGGCTGAACAGCCCGAAGCCGCAGTAATCCCTGGCACAACTTGAAACGCTACACCAGCTGCAAAGAGTTCTTGAATTTCTTCACCCCCGCGCCCAAAGATAAATGGATCACCACCTTTCAGACGACAAACTCGCTTACCTTCACTAGCGTATTTAACCAATAATGCATTAATGCCTTCTTGTGGCACTGCGTGATTGGATCGTGCTTTACCAACGTAGATTTTTTCGGCATCGCGACGGCACAGGTCCATAATCGGCTGAGAAACCAAACGATCGTAAATCACCACATCTGCTTGCTGCATTAAGCGTAAAGCTTTCAGTGTCAATAGCTCTGGATCACCAGGCCCAGCACCAACCAAATACACTTCACCTTTTGGACGTGTCCATTCAATAAGAGCCTGCTGAATTAAGCGATTCGCTTCAGCTACATTGTCGTTAAACACCTGTTCTTTCAGTGGACTTGCATACAAGTCTTCCCAAAATATACGGCGTTCGTCTGGATTGGCTATTTTTGCTTTAACTTCAGCACGCCACTTACCAGAAAACTCAGCAAGCTTGCCCATACCATGTGGAATAGCTGCTTCTAGTTGAGTTCGAATTTGGCGAGATAAAACGGGCGATGTTCCATTAGATGCAACTGAAACAATCAATGGTGAACGATCAATAATTGCAGGTACCATAAATCGGCAATGCGGCGGATCATCAACACTATTGACCAAAACATTTTCAGCTTCACAAGCCTCAAACACGGCTTGATTAATCGTTTTATCATTGGTTGCGGCTATAACCAAACGGTATGCACGCAAATTAACTTGAGTATCTTGATAGCGTGAATTGAGATATTGCCCTTGGCTATGTGTCACCAATTGCATTAAATCATCTTCTATTTCGGGTGAAAGCACCGTAAGGCAAGCACCTGCTTTTGCAAGCAGCACTGCCTTACGATATGCAATTCGACCACCACCAACAATCAGACAAGGTTGCTGTTGCAACTTCAACGAGATTGGAAAAATATCCACACACTACCTCAGTATTTTAAATCTGATTGTCTTAAGCAAATTTTGTGCACAAAACTGTGCACTTTATCGTTCATTAGTCGATAAATTCTGCACCGCCCATATATGGACGAAGTACAGCAGGAATTTCAATTGAACCATCAGCGCGTTGGTAGTTTTCCATCACCGCAAGTAAAGTACGACCAACAGCCAAACCTGAACCATTCAATGTATGTACGAATTCAGTTTTCTTTTGGTCTGCACGGTAACGTGCTTTCATACGACGTGCTTGGAAATCGCCCATGCATGAGCAAGAAGAAATTTCACGATAGGTATTTTGACTTGGCACCCAAACTTCAAGGTCATAGGTCTTGATTGCACCAAAGCCCATATCACCGCCACACAGAACGACTTTACGGTATGGCAAGCCTAATGCTTGAAGGATACCTTCGGCATGACCCGTTAATTCTTCCAAAGCATCCATCGAAGTTTCAGGTTTTACAATCTGAACCATTTCTACTTTGTCAAATTGGTGTTGACGGATCAAACCACGTGTATCACGGCCATACGAACCCGCTTCGCTACGGAAACATGGTGTATGTGCTGCATATTTTAATGGCAAACGTTCTGGATCAATGATTTCGTCACGCACGAAGTTGGTTACTGGAACTTCAGCTGTTGGAATCAGGTAATATTCTTTTTCGCCTTGAAGTTTGAATAAATCTTCTTCAAATTTAGGCAATTGACCTGTACCACGTAAAGAGTCAGCATTTACTAAATAAGGTACATATGCTTCGGTATAACCATTTTCTAATGTATGCGTGTTCAACATGAACTGAGTCAATGCTCGTTGTAAACGCGCTAAAGGCCCTTTTAATACACTGAAACGTGTACCAGTTAATTTGGTCGCAGTTTCGAACTCTAAACCACCCATCATTTCGCCAAGATCGGTATGGTCTTTGATTTCGAAATCAAATTCGCGAGGTGTGCCCCACTTTAAAACTTCCACGTTATCATTTTCGTCTTTACCCTCAGGCACAGACTCGTGTGGTAAGTTTGGAATTGAAAGAGATTTAGCTTCTAACTCAGCTTGAAGTTCTGAAAGTGCAACTTCTGCTGCTTTAATTTCATCACCAATGGCAGACATGCGCGCCATGATTTCTGAAGCATCACCGCCTGCTTTTTTAATCTGACCGACTTGTTTTGCGCCAGCATTACGTTCAGCCTGCAAAGACTCAGTTTTTGACTGAATTTCTTTACGGCGAGCTTCTAGGTCTGCCCACTCTGCTACGTTGAGTTGAACACCACGTTTTGCTAAGGCTAAATTTACAGCCTCAATATTATTTCTGAGTAATTTCGGGTCGATCATAGCCAATCTGAAGTAAAGAAAAAAACTGGCTATAGTGTAAGCTCTTAACGTTTAAAAATACAGTGATCGAGCTTACACCTGAGCTTTATTGAATCAATATTATTGACTCAATGAACTTCATTTCGTTTCATAATTTGGCAAATTCGGTAAATACTCAGGTTTGAATAAACCTTTTACAGAGTAATACGGTAGTTTTAATTCAGGCATACCTTCTGCATAACTTGCTAATTCATACAATGGATAAACAAACACAATACCGTTACCCCCATAGTAGAAATTATCACTCAGTTGTAATTTACCGCGTTCAATATCATGGTTATCTAACCAAATTGAATTGGAATCAAACAAAGCACTTATAACTTTGGCATCGGCACCTTTCACCAATACATCTTGTAGTGCTAAACGTTTTTTTGCATTCAGATCAAAATTGACATATTCCACATGAGACATACCGTGCGCAGCATGTGCGGCATAGGTATAACTTTCTATCGCAAAAGTCGCAATATGGCCCCATTGGCTAATATATCGCACCGAAGTTGTGCTTTGACCCATGCCAGCTTCTGGATTTTGTGCTAAATCCACTTTTTCATTAGGTTCAGGCGAAAATGCAATTGGATCCGCTTTCTTAATACGCTCAAGGAAGTATTGATTGATCCAATCAACATTGGTTTCTACAGTTTGAATGGAATATTGTGTACACCCTTCAGCTTCGCATGCTTGCGGTTTCGGCAAATTAACCACAACAGATTTAGATTCAATCAGGGGAACCGATTGCGTCGTCTTTTGTTTACTTTGTGTCGTGCTTGCATCTTCGACAGGTTCATTTCGTGGATGACAAGCTGTCAATGCTCCAACCATCAAAATTGTTGTGATAGCCGTAGCCAAAACATTGATACGTGTTTTTTTCATCCTAAAATCCCTATACCTCAAATCAGATATGCTGCAAAGTTGACGCTCAGCTTTGCAAAATAAGCATACTACTAAATGCATAGCTGCATACGCTTAGTTGATTTACATTTATCCATAAAAAAAGAGCAGATATTTATCTGCTCTTTTACATATCTAAAGATCAAATTTATTGATCAATAATATCTGTACCTTTTGGAGGTACAAAATTAAAGGTCGATGCTGGAATTGATGCATTCACTTTAACGTTGTTAAAACGCACATTTGTGGTTTGACCCAATGAATCCTGAAGAATCATCAATGTAGGCGCATTTTTCGCACCAAAACTAATGGTTAAGCTTTGGAATACACCATCATCGCTTTTTGGATATAGAGTGTAATAAGTTTTGCTCTTATTCGGCTGCGTAATACGGTAAGACTTCATAATTTGAGCCGTATTACCCGACAATAACAAGGCTGGTGTATTTGCTACCTGCTCATCTAGGCTTTGACGTACAGCTTGTTGTAAGTCTGGATCATAAATCCATACCGTTTTACCTGTAGTTGCAATGGTTTGTTTCGATGGACTTGTGGTTTCCCAATAGAACTTACCTGGACGCTGAACTTTCATCACACCTTTAAAAGTCTGATTCATGTGCTGCGCGCTTAAGCCTTTTTTCTGAGTGGCCTTCGGATTGGTTACTTTGGTGGTTTGCTCAAAGTTTGCAGTAAAGCTTTTAATCCCAGACAGCTGTTTTACAAGATTCGCAGTTGCCTGTTGCTCCGACGCTGCTACTGGCGCAGCGAATACTGTAGTACTCATTACAGGTGCCAGAGTCGCTGCACCTAATGCCATAGCACAGATGGTTTTACGAAGCATTTTCATAGATTCACCTTTTATATTTGCATCAATGCAATTTGTTAGATAAGCCATCTTAAACCAATTTCAGCTGCTAAATTTAGAGAAAATAAGAAGTTTTGTATGGTTATTAATTCAATTTGATCATTTTTATTCATCATGATGGAGAAATTTGCAGATCTTTTACTTTCTTTTGAGTGTTATTTCTGTCAATCATTTTGGCTTTGCAAAGTTTTTGGTGAATCATAAAAAAGCTCCGTCATTATGCGGAGCTTTTAAAGTAGACAACAATTTAACATGTTTTATTTCCATTACTAGCCAATGGAAGCACCTGCACCAAAATCACCTTCAGAATTTGATGTTGCTGCGACTTTATATACATATTTATTACTTTCAGCTACTCCGCTAAATCCAAGTGCATAAATTTGTTTACTCTCCCAAGTCCCCATACCTACGCTGAACTTATTGTATCCAGCATCAGTTGGTTGTGGTAAAGAAGCTATGGCAATACTAGAAGCCACGGCTGCATATACTTCATCTCTAAAGCTATCAAATCGGCTATTGAGCTCATTCACACGATGATGGGTATAGGCTTTGGACTCCTTCAGCACATCTTCCGTGTCAAGACCACCTTGTCCATTTGCACCTTTTAGACTTAATAATCATTGAGACTCTATTCCATTAAAACCTTGATTGAGTGCGACTTCATAAGTCGCTTAGACCTTGCGAGCCTGTTAAACCAAGAGAGAGTAAATACTCTCAGCAAGTAATTTTGGTACAGTTTAATAGCGATTGAAGTTGTTTCAGCAAGTCCTAATAGCTTTTCAAGTGCAATTTCTTGGTTTTTATCAGAACAATTCCTTTTCTGAAAGTCAGTATTCGCCAGCACTGTTTTTAAAATTTTATTCATGTCCTTATCCTTTTTTGTATTTTTATTCTTTTATGACCCACCCTTATTTATGTGAATTTAATCACTTATAATTTTGATTAATTGATAAAAAAATAATTTTTAACAATCTTGAAACTTTGATCCTATTTTTATAGACAAAAAAAAGCCCACATAATGTGGGCCTTTTTTTCTATTAAAACTTACGCTTCAACAGATACGTAGCGACGACCGAATTGGCCTTTCACTTCGAATTTTACAACGCCGTCAGCAGTTGCAAATAAAGTATGGTCACGGCCCATACCTACGTTTACACCAGCGTGGAATTCAGTACCACGTTGACGAACGATGATGTTACCAGCAGTCACAGATTGACCGCCATAGATTTTAACACCCAACATTTTTGGGTTCGAGTCACGACCGTTTTTAGTCGAACCACCGGCTTTTTTAGTTGCCATGTCTACTTACTCCTCGTAATTAGCCTGAAATAGCTGTAATTTTCAACTCAGTGAACCATTGACGGTGACCTTGTTGTTTACGATAGTGTTTACGACGACGCATTTTGATGATGCGGATTTTGTCGTGACGACCATGGCTAACTACTTCAGCAGTTACTTTAGCGCCAGCAACTACTGGTGCACCAATTTGAATGCTGTCACCGTTTACAAGCATCAACACGTCATCAAAAGTGATTGTTGAGCCAGTTTCAGCTTTCAATAATTCTACTTTAAGGGTTTCACCCTCAACTACACGGTGTTGTTTACCACCGCTTTGGATTACTGCGTACATAAATGTACTCCAAACATGCCCGTGTTGTCGTGCCGGTAAAGGGATATACCGATCTTAAAACGATCGTCACTGGGGTTTCACAAAGGCAGAGATTTTAAGGGATAACCAGCAAAACAACAAGCTATTTAGGCAAAATATTAGTTTAGCATGCGTGTATTTATTAAACAGCGGCGTTTAACTCAATAAAGTTCAGACATTTGATCGTGTTATTTTAAATTGAAATGGATTTTTAATACGCGTTCGCTAATATAGGCTTCAATTTTCAGTATTAGCGCTTTAAAACTTGGAAAAACACACTTAGGAATATTAAAAAAATCGACAGGAACATACCCTAGGATAAAAAAATCACTTAAGATTAAGCCAATTGAGTACGTTTCTGTCTGTAATTCATAAATCAAATTGCTACACTACGGCTGTAATTTAAAAATAACTGAGGTTTCTCTTCATATGACCATCGACTTTAAGCAAGATATTCTCGCGCCTGTTGCATCTGACTTTGCTGCGATGGACACATTCATTAATGAAGGGATTACGTCTAAAGTTGCCTTAGTGATGGCGGTCAGTAAACATGTGGTAGAAGCTGGTGGTAAACGCATGCGCCCGATTATGTGTCTACTGGCGGCAAAAGCATGTGGTGCAGAAGACCTTGAAAAGCATCGTAAGCTCGCTGCTATTATTGAAATGCTGCATACAGCAACTTTAGTACATGACGATGTGGTTGATGAATCCGGTTTACGTCGTGGTCGCCCAACGGCCAACGCAACTTGGAATAATCAAACTGCCGTGTTGGTAGGTGATTTCCTAATTTCACGCGCATTCGATTTGTTGGTCGATTTAGACAACAATGTCTTGCTGAAAGATTTTTCGACCGGGACGTGTGAAATTGCAGAAGGTGAAGTTCTACAACTGCAATCGCAGCACCAACCTGATACGACTGAACAAACTTATTTAGACATCATTCATGGTAAAACTTCGCGTCTCTTTGAATTAGCGACCGAAGGTGCTGCTATTTTAACGGGAACGCCAGAATTCCGTGAGCCACTGCGTAAATTTGCAGGTCATTTTGGTAACGCATTCCAAATCATTGACGATATTTTAGATTACACCTCTGATGCTGAAACATTAGGTAAAAATATTGGTGATGATTTGATGGAAGGAAAACCAACTTTGCCTTTAATCTCTGCGTTAAAGAATACAACAGGTGAAAAACATGAGATTATTCGCCGTAGTATTGCAACAGGTGGTACAGCAGATTTAGATCGTGTGATCCAAATTGTGCAAACATCTGGTGCTTTAGATTATTGTAGCCAGCGTGCCACAGAGGAAACCAATGCAGCACTTAGCGCATTGGATGCTTTGCCAGAATCAGAATATCGTCAAGCCTTAATTAATTTAGCAAACTTGGCATTACATCGAATTCAATAATTCACCATATTCATCGTAATACCCTTGCCTATGCATATAAAATTAAATGATTTATTTTTAAACATGCAGCAACAGCTCGACACGCCTCGAGCTGTGCTGGATGAAAATTTACTGATTGAACTGATTAATCGTATTCGTCCTGAAGACACAAAAAATACTGACGAAATTAAAAAGCGCTTTCAAGCTTTTATTCAAGCCCTATTGATTACCCCTGATGCAGCCTCAACACTGCAAAGTTTTGTCTTAAAGCTGATCAGTAAATATAAGCAAACCAGTCTTTATGCTGATACTGGGATTTTGTCTTTGGATGGTTTCTGGGGACAATTATTTCAACGTCTGGGTGCACACTTTCTCCCTTTAATTAATGATGAAACGCAGTTACAAGATCTTGTTCGTCGTGTTTTCCATCGACATAGTGACAAATATTGGCTCGATAGCATCCCAGATCAACAATGGATTCAATTGTTCCGATTATTTAATCAGGGGCATAGCAACCAAGATGAAAAAAGACAAATTCGCCGCGAGCTGATCAAAGCAATTACCGTCTTGTCTTATCGTGTCAGTGGTATTGGTCTTTACCCAGAATTCATTAATGCACAACCTGAATTAACTGAATATGAATCGCCTTTTTTGGTACAAAACCGTGAAATAAACGATTTTATTCAGCAATATAAAAAGCTCCATCAAAGCGCAGAACAGATGACTGCGGTACTTCCTCCGGATGCATCTCAAGCTTTAGTGATGTTAGAGCAGTGCCGCGATGTCGTCCTAAAAATCCGCCGTGCAACCAAACGTATTGGTGTGAGTGTCAGCCTGACATATTTACTGTCTCTACTTGAGCAATGTTTAGATCGTTTAGAAATTTTGCTTAACCTAATTGTTGAAGAAGATGACGTCCGCTACATCTCGATGGGTAGCCTACTGAGCGATGTCACTTCAGCCATATATAGCGAACGTAGTGTGCGTGATTTGCTCGCTACTAATAGTGAATTAATGGCTCTACAAGTTACTGAAAATGCAAGTAAAACTGGTGAACATTATGTAAGTACAGACAAACAAGGCTTTATGAGCATGTACCGCTCTGCTGCGGGTGCAGGTGTCATTATTGCCTGTATGGCCACCTTAAAAGTACTAATGACACGTTTGACAATGGCGCCTTTAATGCAAGCCATTTCATACAGCCTAAATTACTCTCTCGGCTTTATGCTAATACATGTCTTGCATTTTACAGTTGCGACCAAACAGCCAGCTATGACAGCTGCTGCACTTGCTGCTACGGTCCAACACCGTAAAGGCTCTAAAATGGCGCAGATTGCAGAATTAGCTGCACTGATTATTAACATCATTCGAACCCAGTTTATTGCAATCTTAGGCAACATCAGTATTGCAATTCCTGTTGCCGCCCTGATTGCGCTGAGTTGGGATATGGCCTTACATGAACCTTTGATGAATCATGCAAAAGCCGCAAAAACCTTACATGACCTCAATCCATTTACCTCACTGGCTGTGCCACATGCTGCAATTGCAGGGGTCTGTTTATTTTTATCTGGCTTAATTGCAGGTTATTTTGACAACATGGCTGTGTACCGAAAAGTCGGCCCACGTATACAAGCACACCAGAAGCTCAAACGCTGGTTAGGTCAAGAGCGTCTTAATAAATTTGCTGCTTATATTGAACGTAATCTTGGTGCATTAGCGGGTAATTTCTTATTCGGCATTATGCTCGGTAGCATGGGTACCATTGGTTACATTTTAGGTCTTCCCTTAGATATTCGTCATATTGCATTTGCTTCAGCCAATTTTATTCAAGGTTTAATTAATATTAATGGCTCACCAGATATCGGCTTAATTATTGTGTCATTTTTAGGGGTTATCCTGATTGGTCTGACTAACTTATTCGTCAGTTTCACGTTAACCATTATTGTGGCATTACGTGCACGTCGCGTAAGATTTGAGCAATGGAAACCCTTGGCTAAATTGGTCATGACCCATTTTCTAACACGTCCTAGTGATTTCTTTTGGCCCCCCAAAACACCGCTGGAAGTTGAAGATGGCACACAAGCCAGTAAGAACAATCATTAGCAGATTTGTGTTTTATTTTAGTAAGATGTAAATGAACACAAAAAATAAAATCAGTATGATTTACACAGACTTGAAATAAAGTGTACTGATGAGTACACTTTAGTCCATTAATTAACCGAGCTCGAACCGGTTAAAATGACAAGGAATAAAATATGCCACGAACGCTACTGTTTGTTGGTTTTTTTGCATTAATTATCAGTGTGTTGTCGCTTTATTCTAGCCATTTAAATCTATTAGATTTGAGTATCGTGGAATGGATGAGTCAGCACCGTATTGCTGTTTTTAATCAAATTGCCATCGGACTTTCAGCGCTAGGCGGCATGCCTTTTGTATTATTTTTCACCACGCTATGGTGTTTACACTTTGCGTGGTATAAAAAATACACAGAGATTGTTTTTATCAGTATAGGGATCTTTGGAAGTATCGGCCTTGCATGGTTGCTTAAATTTACGTTCACCAGACCGCGTCCCCCAGAAATGTACCATCTTGTAGCGTCTTACGGGAGTTCATTTCCAAGCGCACACAGTTGTTATGCTGCATCGCTTGCGTGTCTGATGATCTTGATTTACCGACAACATGCTCAACATCGCTTGATCACCATTTTGGCATTGTTATGGATGCTGTGTATGGGTGTTTCGCGAGTTTATGTTGGGGTTCATTTTCCGACAGATGTCTTATCCGGTTGGAGCATAAGTTTTATTTGGATCACGCTACTTTATTTGAGTTACATCAAAATCAGTAAAGCGTAAACAAATGAATAATTTAGATAAATATCTAATTGAGGTGGAACAATGATGTCTGCAAAGCTTTGGGCTCCTGCCCTGACTGCTTGCGCATTGGCAACAAGTATTGCACTTGTTGGTTGTAGCAAAGATCCTAAAGATGCACAGCAAGCTGCTGCTGCACAGCAAATGCCACCAACTGAAGTCGGTGTCATTGTTGCCCAACCGCAAAGCGTTGAACAATCTGTTGAACTTTCTGGCCGTACATCTGCCTATGAAATTTCAGAAGTACGTCCACAAACCAGTGGTGTCGTACTTAAACGTCTATTTGCAGAAGGCAGCTATGTTCGCGAAGGACAAGCCTTGTACGAGATCGATTCACGTACAAACCGTGCGTCAGCTGACAGTGCTCGTGCTGCTTTAACACGTCAACAAGCTAACTTAAACGTGTTACGTGTTAAAGAAGGTCGTTACCGTCAGCTTGTTGGCTCAAATGCGATTTCAAAACAAGAATATGACGATATTGTTGCTCAAGTTAAACTGGCTGAAGCAGATGTTGCTGCATCTCAGGCAGAACTTAAAAATGCAGAAATTAACTTAGGTTACTCAACTGTACGTGCGCCAATTTCAGGTCAAACCAACCGTTCTACAGTGACAGCGGGTGCTTTAGTTACTGCATCTCAGGCTGATCCATTGGTGACAATTCAACGTCTTGACCCAATGTATGTTGATATCAACCAATCGAGTGCTGAGCTACTTCGCTTACGTCAACAATTAAGCAAAGGCAACTTGGACAGCAGCAACAATACAAAAGTTAAATTACGTCTTGAAGATGGCAGTGAATATCCAATCGAAGGTCGTTTAGCTTTCTCTGATGCCAGTGTGAATCCGGATACAGGTACAGTCACTTTACGTGCTGTGTTCTCTAACCCGAACCACTTATTGCTACCAGGTATGTTTGCCAATGCACGTATTGTGCAAGGTGTGATTCCGAATGCCTATCTTGTTCCACAAGCTGCAATTACACGTACTCCAACAGGTCAAGCGATTGCAATGATTGTTAATGCTAAAGGTGCTGTAGAGTCTCGTCCTGTAACAACAGTGGGCACTCAAGGCGCTAACTGGATTGTGACTCAAGGTCTGAATACTGGCGACAAAGTAATTGTTGATGGTATTGCTAAAGTTAAGCCAGAACAACAAGTTGTAGCAAAACCGTATCAACCACAGGCTGCTGCCCCACAAGGTGCGCAACAACCTGTTGCAAAAGAACAAGGTAAAGCTACTGAACAAGCAGCTCCAAAAACTGAACAAAAAGCTACTTCAAACGCATAAGGAGTAGACTGAATGGCTCAATTCTTTATTCATCGCCCCATTTTTGCATGGGTGATTGCATTGGTGATTATGTTGGCGGGTGTACTCACACTAACAAAAATGCCAATTGCGCAGTACCCGACCATCGCTCCGCCGACTGTGTCGATCTCTGCAACTTATCCTGGTGCATCTGCAGAAACCGTTGAAAATACAGTGACTCAGATCATCGAACAACAAATGAATGGTTTGGATGGCTTACGTTATATTTCGTCAAATAGTGCGGGTAACGGTCAAGCATCAATCCAATTAAACTTCGAACAAGGGATTGATCCAGATATCGCCCAAGTTCAAGTTCAGAACAAATTGCAGTCTGCGACAGCACTTTTGCCTGAAGACGTTCAACGTCAAGGTGTAAAAGTAACAAAGTCTGGCGCGAGCTTCTTGCAAGTTGTGGCATTCCACTCACCGTCAGGTAAGTTGACTGCCGACGACATTAAGGACTATGTAAACTCGAATATTTCTGAACCTCTTAGCCGTGTAGCGGGTGTAGGTGAAGTCCAAGTATTCGGTGGCTCATATGCAATGCGTGTATGGTTAGACCCTGCCAAAATGGCAAACCTAAAAGTAACACCGAGTGATGTTGCTGCTGCAATCCGCACACAAAACGCGCAGGTTGCTGTTGGTCAATTGGGTGGTGCACCATCAACACAAGGTCAAGTTTTAAACGCAACAGTTACTGCTCAAAGTTTGCTACAAACACCTGAACAATTCTCAAACATCTTCCTACGTAACAGCTCGGATGGTGCTCAAGTACGTTTAGGTGATGTAGCACGTGTTGAATTAGGCGCGGATAACTATCAGTTCGATTCTAAATTTAACAACAACCCTGCCGGCGGTGTTGCAATCAAACTAGCAACTGGTGCAAACGCATTAGATACAGCAGAAGCAGTTGAAGCACGTCTAAAAGAATTACGTCCAAACTACCCTGATGGTTTAGAAGATACTCTTGCCTTTGATACAACGCCATTCATTAAGTTGTCTATTGAAAGTGTTGTACATACCCTTGTAGAAGCCGTGATTCTCGTATTCTTTGTGATGTTCTTGTTCTTACAGAACTGGCGCGCAACGATTATTCCAACATTGGCTGTACCAGTGGTTGTATTGGGTACATTTGCTGTCATTAACATGTTTGGGTTCTCGATCAATACACTCACCATGTTCGCGATGGTACTGGCGATTGGTCTCCTCGTGGATGATGCGATTGTTGTGGTAGAGAACGTTGAACGTGTCATGGTCGAAGATCATCTTGACCCAGTGACTGCAACTGAAATCTCAATGAAACAGATCTCGGGCGCCCTAATCGGTATTACCTCTGTTTTAACCGCTGTATTCGTTCCGATGGCATTCTTCGGTGGTACGACAGGTGTAATTTATCGTCAGTTCTCAATCACGCTGGTAACAGCAATGGTTCTGTCATTGATTGTGGCTTTGACCTTTACCCCTGCCCTCTGTGCAACCATGTTGAAACAACATGAAAAAGATAAACCTCAAAGCAACAGCATTTTTGCGCGTTTCTTCCGAGGCTTTAACAACGGTTTCGATAAACTTGCAGATAAATACCAAGGTGGCGTGAACTTCATGACACACCATAAGATTTTCTCTGGTGTGATCTATGCAGTTGTGATTGGTTTATTGGTGCTATTGTTCCAAAAACTTCCATCTTCGTTCTTACCTGAAGAAGACCAAGGTGTCGTGATGACACTGGTACAGTTACCACCGAATGCCTCATTAGAGCGTACGGACAAAACTGTTACCGCAATGACCAACTATTTCCTTAAAAATGAAGAAAAATACGTCGACTCTGTATTCAGCGTTTCCGGTTTCTCATTTACAGGTGTCGGTCAAAACGCGGGTCTTGCTTTCATTAAATTAAAAGATTGGGAAGACCGTACTAGCCCTGAATCTCAGGTTGGCGCGATTATTCAACGTGGTATGGCATTGAACATGATTGTGAAGGATGCTTCATACATCATGCCAATTCAATTACCAGCAATGCCTGAATTAGGGGTGAGTGCTGGCTTCAACCTTCAGTTGAAAGCATCAGCAGGTCAAACACATCAACAATTAATCGACGCACGTAATATGGTGCTCGGTATGGCTGCTCAAGATAAACGCCTCATAGGTGTTCGTCCAAACGGTCAAGAAGATACACCACAGTACAAAATCACGATTGACCAAGCTCAAGCTGGTGCTATGGGTGTCAGCATTGCTGAAATCAATACCACCATGGGTATGGCATGGGGTGGTTCATACATCAACGACTTCGTTGACCGTGGTCGTGTGAAGAAAGTCTATGTACAGGGTGAAGCTGCAGCACGTATGATGCCTAAAGACTTAAGCCAATGGTATGTACGTAATAACCAAGGTACGATGGTTCCATTCTCAACATTCGCTACAGGTGAATGGACTTATGGTTCACCACGTCTTGAGCGTTATAACGGTATCTCATCTGTGAACATTCAAGGTTCACCAGGTATTGGTGTAAGTTCGGGTGACTCAATGAAAGCGATGGAAGAAATTATCCAAAAACTTCCATCTATGGGTGCACCAGGTTTTGACTATGAATGGACAGGTTTATCACTAGAAGAACGTGAGTCTGGCGCACAAGCACCATTCCTATACGCACTTTCATTGTTAATCGTATTCCTATGTCTTGCTGCCTTGTATGAAAGCTGGTCAATTCCGTTCTCAGTATTATTGGTTGTGCCACTGGGTGTCTTGGGTGCGCTACTACTGACTTTCCTTGGAATGGTGTTCTTCAAAAATCCAAACTTGGCGAATAACATTTACTTCCAGGTGGCAATTATTGCCGTCATTGGTTTGTCCGCGAAGAATGCGATCTTGATCGTAGAATTTGCCAAAGAACTTCAAGAAAAAGGTGAAGATCTGTTTGACGCAACATTGCATGCCGCTAAAATGCGTCTACGTCCAATTATCATGACAACATTAGCCTTTGGTTTTGGTGTACTTCCACTTGCCCTTTCTTCGGGTGCAAGTGCAGGTAGCCAACACTCTGTAGGTTATGGTGTATTGGGTGGCGTAATCAGTTCGACCCTACTCGGTATCTTCTTTATTCCTGTGTTCTACGTATGGATTCGAAGTATCTTTAAGTACAAACCAAAACAACAAAATAATCAGGAGCATTTATCGTGATGCAAAATGTATGGTCTATTGCAGGTCGTAGCATTGCGGTTTCTTCACTTGCGCTTGCTTTGGCTGCCTGCCAAAGCATGCGTGGTCCAGAACCGGTTGTTCAGACCAATATCCCAGAAAGCTATACAGCAAGTGCATCTGGCACTTCAGTGGCTGAACAGGGTTATAAAGATTTCTTTGCTGACCAACGTCTGGTACAAGTTCTTGACTTAGCTTTAGCCAATAACCGTGACTTACGTACTGCGGCATTAAATATTGACCGCGCGCAGCAACAGTATCAAATCACTGCCAATGGTCAATTACCGACGATCGGTGCGAGTGGTGGCGTACTACGTCAAGACACTTTAAATACAACCAAGCCTATCACCTCTTATAATGTAGGTTTGGGTGTAACTGCCTATGAGCTAGATTTTTGGGGCCGTGTACGCAGCCTGAAAGACAACGCTTTAGATAGCTACCTAGCAACTGCAAGTGCACGTGATGCAACACAAATTGCATTGATCGGCCAAGTGGCTCAAGCATGGTTAAATTATGCTTATGCCAATGCTAATTTAAAGCTTGCAGATCAAACGTTGAAGGCTCAACTTGAATCTTACAATCTGAACAAAAAGCGTTTTGATGTAGGTATCGACAGTGAAGTTCCTGTACGTCAGGCACAAATTTCTGTAGAAACAGCACGTAATGATGTTGCCAACTACAAGACACAAATTGCCCAAGCGCAAAACTTGTTGAATTTACTTGTAGGACAACAAGTTCCGGCAAACCTACTTCCTGCCCAGCGTGTTAATCGTATCACTGCAACCAACACCATTGGCTCAGGTATTCCAAGTGACTTGTTAAACAACCGTCCTGATGTACGTGCAGCAGAATATAAACTGTCTGCAGCGGGTGCTAACATTGGCGCAGCAAAAGCGCGTTTATTCCCAACCATCAGCTTAACGGGTTCAGCAGGTTATGCTTCGACTGACCTAGGTGATTTGTTCAAATCAGGCAACTTTGTATGGTCTGCAGGCCCAAGCTTAGATATTCCTATCTTCGACTGGGGTACACGTCAAGCCAACATTAAAGTCTCTGAAACTGACCAGAAAATTGCATTGTCTGATTATGAAAAATCAGTGCAATCAGCTTTCCGTGAAGTGAATGATGCTTTAGCTGTTCGTCAAAACATTGGTGACCGTATTGCAGCACAACGTCGTTTAGTTGATGCAACCAATACAACCTATAAACTATCGAATGCCCGCTTCCGCGCAGGTATTGATAGCTACTTAACTGTTCTTGATGCACAGCGCGCATCATATGCAGCTGAGCAAGGTTTATTGTTGCTCGAACAAGCCAATTTGAATAACCAAGTTGAGCTTTATAAAACCTTGGGTGGTGGTATTAAAGCCAACTCATCTGATGCTGTTCAATACCAACCTTCAACTGCTGAACGTAAAGCAGCAGCGACAAAATAATCATTCATTTTAGCTTTGCTAAAGTACGAAATAAAAGCTCACTTCGGTGGGCTTTTTTTATTGCTTTTTCAATGAGACTTTTCTATCTTCAATTCATCTCTTTACTTTTTGATATTAAAAATGCTTTTAAGTAATCTCGAATCTGTTCCAGGCCACACCATTACCCAACAATTAGACGTGGTTTATGGCAGTACAGTACGCAGTAAACATGTTGGCCGTGACTTTATGGCTGGCTTAAAAAATATTGTCGGTGGTGAACTTAAAGGCTATACCGAATTATTAGAAGAATCTCGTCAAGAAGCCATGAGCCGTATGATTGATAAAGCACGTGCGATGGGCGCAAATGCAGTCGTGGGTATCCGCTTCTCAACATCAAATATCGCACAAGGCGCATCGGAGTTATTTGTCTACGGTACTGCAGTTTGTGTCGAACCACTACAACATAAAATTCCAGATCCATTTCCAACACAGGACTAAGTCATGGATGCTTTTATTTTAAAAGTCCTGATTTTTGTGGTGCTGTTTTGCATCGGCTGGGGATTTGGTCGTCATGCCGAACAAAAACATCTGAGAGAATTGGAAGAACAAGAACGAAGGTTGGCACATATTCGTGTAGACAATAATCGTTTTAAAACCAGTACACAGACAGGCCAAATGATTTCGAGTAATGTTGTCATTTCACATGATTACTTTAAGTATGTGATTGCCAACATTCAAAACTTTTTTGGGGGTCGTTTGACCAGCTATGAAAGTGTGGTCGAACGTGCACGCCGTGAAGCGTTAGTTCGCTTAAAACAAGAAGCTGAGAATATGGGTGCAACTCATATTATGGGCTTACGTTTAAGTACCACCGAGCTGGGCATGCAAGGCGGTATGGTTGAAGTCTTTGCTTATGGCACGGCAATTCAGGGTTAAAAAATAAAAAGCCTCCTATATCTTTATTGCTAGTCATGGAGGCTTTTTAAATTCATAAACTTTTGAAAATGGATCTGTATTACTTCACTTTCATTTTACGAATCATCTTATATAAGGTCTTCGGCGATAGTCGTGATACCACAACGCCGAGTTTTTCCTTGCGACCACCTACTACAATATATTCTTGCCCTTGCTGTAAAGCTTTAATGGTTATTTTGGCAAAATCATCAGCTTCTAAACCATTGGCAGTGGCTTCATTGTCATAGCCTTGTGCTTTACCTTCACCATTCAGTGCATTTATCGAAACATTGGTTTTAACAAAACCAGGGAAGATTACCGAAACTTCAATGCCATCTTGAGCAACTTCAGCCCGTAAGCTATTTGCCCACATGTGAATGGCTGCTTTGGCCGCCGAGTAAGACGCCCGATATTGCGTACCTAGCAAGCCTGCCACACTCGAGACAAAAGCAATACGCCCAGATTTTTGAGCTAGAAACGTCGGTAATACCGTTTTGGTTAAGAATACTTGCGAGAAGTAATCTACTTCCATAATAGCGCGTTCTGTTTGCATGGACGTTTCACTAATCAAGGCACGTTGGCTAAGCCCGGCATTATTAATTAGCCAATCGATACGACCTTTACGCTGTAAAACTTGCTCATAGGCATGTCGCACTTGATTTTCATTGGTTAAGTCTGCTGCAACAACTATATGATGCTCAGGGTTTGTAAGGCTTAAACGTACACTTTCCAATTCATCTACACGACGCGCTGTAAGAATAAGCTGCGCCCCTTGTGCTGCACATTCTGCTGCCATGGTTTTACCAATACCGGATGATGCACCGGTAATCCACACCACTTTGCCATCTAAATTTTCAAACTTTGCCATGCGCGTGCCTATATCCTTCACTTTGTTTTTTAATTAACTTTTTGCCGATTTATCATTAAAAAATGCCATGAAATGGTCAAAATATTGACTCATGTCTTGTGCATTATAAGTTTTACCTAATTTATCAAAACGTTTATAACCCAATTGCGTGGTTAAATTAATGACACCATTTAAGGTTTTATCCACCACCATATTAAACTTCAGCATTTTTTTTGGTTCACGCACTAAGTATGTTACGCCCTCATCCACCACTTTGGTAAAGGCTTTTAAAGCAGGCGATACATATTGATTATTGCCTTCCTTCATTTGATTCACACAACCCAACAATTCATTGGCAAGTGCGGCATCTACTGGGTAATTCATAAAATGCTGACCATTTTCTTGATAAAAACGACCATGTAAATAATTCACCATGGGTTTTAAACGGTCATTGCCAAAGAAAGACACCGACCATGGCATATACTTTCGGGTCGTTTCACGAATTTGCTGAATAATTTTTTCAGACTCGTTATCTCCCGATTTATTCATACGCGCCATTTGACCAAACACTTGATCTAAGATTTCGCAGGTAATATCTGCGAGATTGTCACCCAAAACTTTAGACTGGCTTTCAGACTCACCTGCATTTAATTTTTGATAAATCGAATCAAAACGTTGATAAGTTTCTGGCTGAATTTTAAGAAAAATTGAATAACTCATATGATATTGCTCCTATTTTTATCTTAGTTTTGGGATCAATCTGTGTTTCTTGTACTTGCCCTATCATACGGACTCTTTTTTATACTGCCAATTGGCTAAAGTTTACATTCGCCCAACATCCCTAAATCGTCATTTTTTTTGCTACAATAGATCCAATTTTTTATCCACTTTTGATCTGTTTAGACTATGACTGATTCAGCGCAAAATATCGCGACAACCTACGATCCGACTGAGATCGAAAAAAAATGGTACCAAACTTGGGAAGAGCGTGGCTATTTCAAGCCCTCTCAAAAAGGTGAATCTTTTTGTATCATGATTCCACCACCAAACGTCACTGGTAACTTGCACATGGGTCATGGTTTCAACAATGCCATTATGGATGCGTTGACTCGTTATAACCGCATGTCTGGTAAAAATACCTTATGGCAACCGGGTACTGACCACGCGGGTATTGCAACACAAATGGTTGTAGAGCGTCAGTTGGGTGCACAAGGCGTAAGCCGTCATGACCTTGGCCGTGAAAAGTTCATCGAAAAAGTATGGGAATGGAAAGAACAATCTGGCGGTAACATTACCCGTCAAATTCGTCGCCTAGGCTCATCTGTAGACTGGTCACGTGAACGCTTTACCATGGATGATGGTTTATCAAATGCTGTAAAAGAAGTGTTTGTAAAACTACACGAAGATGGTTTGATCTACCGTGGTAAACGTCTGGTTAACTGGGATCCAAAATTACAAACTGCCCTTTCGGACTTAGAAGTTGAGTCTGATAAAGAAGAAGCAGGTTCATTGTGGCACTTCAAATATTTCTTTGAAGATAAATCACTGCGTACTCACGATGGCAAAGATCACATCGTTGTTGCGACCACTCGTCCTGAAACACTACTTGGTGATACTGCCGTTGCGGTTGCGCTTGATGATGAACGCTATGCAGCGCTTGTAGGTCAAAACATTATCCTGCCAATTACAGGTCGTGCAGTTCCAATCGTTAAAGACGAATATGTAGACAAAGAATTTGGTACAGGCTGTGTAAAAATTACCCCTGCACATGACTTCAATGACTATGAAGTAGGTAAACGCTGCGAATTGCCAATCATCAACATCTTCAACAAAAATGCTGAAGTGTTGGCTGAGTTTGAATACATCGCGAAAGCGGGTGAGCAAATTTCTAAAACCATTCCTGCTCCAGCGGACTATGTTGGTTTAGAGCGTTTTGAAGCGCGTAAAAAGTTAGTTGAACAAGCTGAATCTGAAGGCTGGTTAGAGCAAATTCAACCGTACACCTTAAAACCACCTCGCGGTGACCGTTCAGGCGTGATTGTTGAACCGTTATTGACGGATCAATGGTACGTAAAGA
Source organism: Acinetobacter sp. YH12227 (assembly GCF_013417785.1). NCBI lineage: Bacteria > Pseudomonadati > Pseudomonadota > Gammaproteobacteria > Moraxellales > Moraxellaceae > Acinetobacter > Acinetobacter sp. YH12227. Next base: position 21,460 of record NZ_VPDH01000029.1, read on the forward strand.
TTGCACCACTTGCTGAGCCTGCAATTAAAGCGGTTAAAGATGGCGACATCAAATTTGTACCTGAGCAATACAGCAACATGTACATGGCTTGGATGAACAACATTCAAGACTGGTGTATTTCACGTCAATTGTGGTGGGGTCACCGTATTCCAGCTTGGTACGATGTAGACGGTAATGTTTACGTAGGTCGTAACGAAGCTGAAGTTCGTGAGAAAAATGGCATTGCTGCTGATGTTCAATTGGATCAAGACGAAGACGTATTGGATACATGGTTCTCTTCAGGTCTTTGGACATTCTCAACTTTAGGTTGGACTGGCGACGCTGCGAAAGATAAAGAAAACTATTTCTTAAATACGTTCCACCCAACTGATGTATTGGTAACAGGTTTCGACATTATCTTCTTCTGGGTTGCCCGCATGATCATGATGACCATGCACTTCATGAAAAATGAAGATGGCACACCGCAAGTTCCGTTCAAAACTGTGTATGTACACGGTTTGGTACGTGATGGCGAAGGTCAGAAAATGTCTAAGTCTAAGGGTAACGTGCTTGACCCATTAGACTTGATTGACGGTGTTGACCTTGAAACTTTAGTACAAAAACGTACCACAGGTTTGATGAACCCGAAACAAGCGTCGAAGATTGAGAAATCTACCCGTAAAGAATTCCCAGAAGGCATTCAATCTTACGGTACAGATGCGGTTCGTTTCACCTTCTGTGCGCTTGCCAACACGGGTCGTGACATTAAGTTCGACATGAAACGTGTTGAAGGCTACCGTAACTTCGCAAACAAAATCTGGAACGCAACCCGTTTCGTGATGATGAACTGCGAAGAGCAAGTGATTGGTCAAGAAGTTCGCCAAGACCTTTGGGAATTGCCTGAACAGTGGATCGTGAGCCGTCTACAAAAAGCGGAACAAGCGGTGCAAACAGCATTTGCGACGTATCGTTTAGACTTGGCTGCACAAGCGATTTACGAGTTCATTTGGAATGAATACTGTGACTGGTATGTAGAGCTGACGAAGCCTGTTCTAAATGACGAAAACGTATCAGTTGAGCGTAAAGCTGAAGTGCGTCGTGTTCTTCTTTCTGTGATGGAAGCGTCTTTACGTTTGGCACATCCGTTGATGCCGTACCTTACAGAAGAAATCTGGCAAACACTTGCGCCGAAACTGAACATCGTTGGCGAAACGATTATGCTTGCGCAGTACCCTGTTGCTGACCAAGCGCTTATCAACGAACAAGCTGAAGCTGATATGCAATGGCTGCAAGGTTTGATTGGTGCGGTACGTAACATCCGTGGTGAGATGGGTCTAGGCAATGCTCGCTTATTGCCTGTACTACTTCAAAACACGACTGATGCAGAAAAAGCGCAAATCGCTCGTATTGAACCATTGTTTAAAGCGTTGGCGAAAGTTGAAAGCATTACGTTCCTTGCAGATGCTGAACAACCACCATTGTCTTCTTCATCTGTAGTGGGTCACGTGTCTGTATTCGTTCCAATGAAGGGCCTAATTGACCCGAAAGCGGAGTTGGGTCGTCTACAAAAGGACTTGGACAAGGTTCAAAAACAGCATGACCAAATTGCAACTAAACTTTCTAATGAAGGTTTTGTGGCGAAAGCACCTGCGGCTGTGGTTGAAGGCGAGAAAGTGAAACTTGCTGAATTTGCTGATCAGTTAGCGAAGATTAAAGCGAATATGGAGCAAATTGCAGCGCTTTAATGTGTTGTTAGTTTGATCTGATTTGTGTATAAAGGACTGATTATTCAGTCCTTTATTTTTTGGTTAACGGGACTCTCATATCTACTAAATAAGGAGGAAATAGTATTCCAACACGTTTATTTTTTTCATTAAATCCTAATCTAGCAGTACTTAAAAGATGTTCAATTTGCGGTCTAATTTTTGTATCTAATTTACTCAAAATATAATTTATAAAATTTTTCACAATTTCATATTCGTCATAAATAGATGCGATATTCATCGTTCGAATTGAGACACCTATACTCTTTTCCCAAAAATCTTCATATTCCTCGAAAATAGGCATTTTATTATCAAAATATACACTGCCAAATGATTGTTTATTAACATTTACATTACCATGAAGTAAATCATTCCTTTCATTCATCAAAGTATGAAATTTTTTACATTCTTCCGCAGTATAGTCAACATTGGAGGAAAAACCATTACAGTTTAAGTGAAGTGATTGAACTCTAATATCAATAGGCTGTCTAATGGTTGTTTGATACAGTCTTTCGTTTAGCTTAACCTCAGGCTTAGTTAGTATAAATAATAAAAAATTTACAAAAGATTCAGCCATTACAGGCAACATGGCTCTTAAACCAAAAACTTGCCCAACTGCAAAATCATATTTTTGAAGTGTTTGTGTCCACTTTTCTTTAACTTCCTCAAACTCCAATTGATTTCGAGTGATCTTTAAATCTATACGATCTTGCTCTAAGTTTAAATTCAGCTCATTTAACTTTATAAAACTTTGTTCAATCGTAGACTTAATACGATAATACGGATTAATAAATTCAGTCCATTTTTCCAAGGACTTTTTAGTTATAGATATACCTTGTCCATAATTTTTAAAATCTGCTTTAACTTGGCTAATAAAGTCGAACTTATTTAGTCCCGACTCGATAACTTCACCACTAACATGTATTTCTGTTCTGAAATTATGTCCTTGGATATGAACTAATCCTTTAGGGGAATCTAACATCCAATCCCAATGAATTAAATTATCAGAATTGTCATTTTTTAATATTGTTAAAATTCCATTGGGGTCACCGTATTTTGCTGATAAATAGCAAAATAAATCAATTGGTTTGATTTCGTTTGTGATTTCCCAAATTTCGCCTTTTTTTGAGCTACTATTTAATTCTCTTTTATCCAAAAGTTTTAAAATTTCTTGAAGAGTAAGGTCTTTCAATTCCAAGAAAAAATTTTCCATTTCCTTATCCATATAACATTACTAATTGTAATAATACCTTTCCCTCTACACTATCAACAGGTTAGATAACTACTAAAAAATTAATTTTTATACTTAATACCCTCACCCCAACCCTCTCCCATTGGGAGAGGGAGCGTCATTTGATTTAATTCCTGTATGAGTGTCACAATGGAGTTCCCTCTCCTCTTAGGAGATGAGCAGCACTGCTGCGCAAGGGAGAGGTATTTCGCAATTCACAACATACATTCAACAAATCTTCCAACACCACATCAGCCCTACTCAACACATCATGATTCCAATACCGCACAACAGTTAAACCCAAAGCCTCTAAAAACTTGGTGCGTTCAGCATCATAATCAATCGTATCACCAGTTCCATGCTGACACCCATCCAACTCAATCACCAAACCAATTTCATGGCAGTAAAATCCACAATATAAGGTTTGATCACATGCTGACGGCGAAATTTAAGATTCATAAATCGCTTGGCACGTAGAATTTGCCACATCAGGTGTTCTGCATCGGTGGCAGTGTGACGCATGGATTTGGCGAAGGCGAATAATCAGCGGGTTAAAGTGCATAAAAAAGCATCGTCAAAATGACGATGCTCTGAATGACAATCAATGCTAAAAATTACTCAAATGACCAACTAAATGCTCTGCTTTTCAGTAAAATTTTTAAGTAATCAAAATCCTTATAATCATTTAAACGCTTTTCATCTCTTAACAGTTTTGCTTGAATATCTGCTAAATCGCGTTGATATTTTTTTATCAAATCAACAGGTTTAAAACGCTGTTTGTAAAAACCAGAGCCAATCCAATCAAATGAATAAATAATATCATCTATTTCAAATTGCAATTTCTCTACTTGCTCTTCCAACAATAAATTATAAGATTTCAAATGCTCATTCGCGATTTTTGTTGCCTGTTCCTGATCACCTTGCGCTGTAAAAACACGCAATTTCAAAAGAGTAAGCAAATCTTTTTCCTCTAATGCAGCATTTGCTTGCTGTAATAATTCGGTTTTTTCAATGCGCTTTTGTTCATCTTGCTCTCGATCAGGGTGAATTAAGGCAGCAATTTTTGAATAAATGCTTTTTAGAGATTGCCCTGCCATTTTTTTCGCTTCTTCAAGCTGTGTTTGCTTCTTTAAAATTTTCTTTTTTTCCTTTTCAGCAAACTTTTGATATTCATCACGCTCATCTTCATTAAGCTGATTTTGAATAAAATTTGCTTCTTCTCGATCTAATTTATCTTTTACTTTTTCCATAAACGCGTCGAGATTATTGAGATCCAAATCAAAGTCAAGCCAAGCTACGGGTACCCCGATTTGGTCTGCTATCATTTCTTTTATGGCTTGTTTTTGCATCATTTCATCAGCATCATGCGCTTGATGCGAATGATCATTTACATGAGAGCTGACTTCTTCAGCATCAGCACTTTCTTCTATCAGCTCATAATGTTGAGCAATGATAAGCGTCAACTCATGTTGTTGTTCAGAAAGATTCAGATTATTAAGCAGCTGACTCGCTAAAATTGAAATTTTTTCATCTAAACGCACTAAATATGTTTTTGCGATTTTATGCGTATTTTTATATTGCCAAAGCGTCTCTAATTGAGCGAACAAAACGTGGTGCCACTGACGATATACAGGTAATAGCTCATCTCTTGCATCCTCTTGAACTTGTTTTTGCGTTTGTTGCCAGTCCGCCAATACCATTTGTAATTGCTCAATTTTTTCAAGCAACCGATTAAACTTTTTTTGTTGTGCCGATAATTTTTCACTTGTTTGATAAATGCTTAAATCTAAATTGCTCATTCACTGACTTCAACGCTAATCTTAATTTCTGTAATATTTTAGCATAATGAATAGCATACAAACTTTTTGCTTAGTTCAAAAAAACTATATTCTTTACAAAACCCCATGCTCCAACAACATCCCTAGCCCACTCTCTTTCCCCATAAAACTCAGCCGTTGCTTCTCCGCTTTTAACTGATGCTTCACGTTCGACACATCCGCATCAATCTGTTTATACAACTGCTCAATATTGAGTTGCCCTTTGGACTTTTGCACCGCAATTTTGGCTTTATTTGACCATACAAGCGAGTTAATCAATTCCTGCATCTGCTGTTTTAAGGACTGGCTTTGTGCTTCTAACGCCTGTTGGTAAAACTTGAATTGTTCTGTGCTTAAGCCTTTGTTTGAACCGTTTTTACTTTGCTCAACTTCAAGCTGAAGTTTCAGTAAAAAGAATAAATCTTCCTGTTCGTATGCTTCATTGGCACGTTGTAAAAGCTCGGTCTTTTCCTCTTTTTTAGCTTCATCGGGCTCACGATCAGGGTGAATGATGGAAGCAATCTTGAGATACACAGTTTTGAGTGATTGATTCACCATCTTTTCAGCTTGCGCTTGTTTTTCTTGCTGACGTTTTAACTTGGCTTGCTCACGTGCTTGTTGGTATTGATCATTATTCCAATCTTCAAATACATCATCGGCTTGGACTGTTTCAGTTTCAGGCTCATCAAAAGTGTCTATATTTTTCTTCTTGTTTTTTTTCTTGCTGTATTCATCTGCCTGCTGATAATAGACATGCATTTTTTCCACTTCATCTAACTGCTTTTGACTCAGCAAATGTGAACCTTGTAGTAACCGTGCTAAAGTTTGGATTTTATCTTCCACCAATGCTGTATTTGATTTCGTGAAACTATAACTACTTAGACCATTCCAAAGTGTCTTCATCTGTTCATACAAAGTGCTATATAACTCACGATACGCAGGCATCAGCGCCTTTTGACTATAGGCACGAATGTCATCTTGGGCATGTTGCCATGCAAGCAATAACTGTTTCTGCTGTTCAATCTCATCAATTAAACGATTCAGCTTCTGATGCTGTGGTGAGACTTCTAGCACAGTGTGAGGCGTGGTTTTTAACTCAAAAGACATACATGAAAACGTACAGCGAAAATATCATTATAGCTGAAAACACAGCCTCCCAAGCAGTGCTACATAATGTGTGTCGTGTCGTTCATGCAGCATCGATTGGATAATTAAAAAAAAATCACTTAAGCAAAATGTTGTAAGTATTGTTCTAATTCCTCATGGCGTACAACATCATGTCCTGCATGGCTTCGGCCTTGTTGTAAGATTTGCTCAGAGTCAATCACGACAACGTCATGACCATCTGCAATCAAGCGATCTACACCTTCAAATAACATACGTTCACCGACATCATGGATCAAAGAAATATTAGTGAGATCAAGGACAATTTGAGTCGGTTCGACAGCTTCATTTTGCAGTATGCGCAATAACATTTCAGACTCCGTAAATTGCAGCACACCACGCAGCTCATACACCACAACTTGGTTATCAACGCCACAGGTATAACGTCTTTGTACAATAGTCTGAGCGCTAGGCGTCCCCTCCATCAGGTGCAGCCCCATATCTTTAGACAATCGTTCAAAAATTTCCACGCCACGTACACTATTGCCGTGTTCATCGAGTTTTGGGCTAAATACCGCAATACCTACCTGCCCCGGTAGCACACCCATGATGCCTCCTGCTACGCCACTTTTTGCAGGTATGCCAACTGTGCTCAGCCAGTCACCTGCGGCATCGTACATGCCACACGTCATCATTACACTCAGTACTTGCCGAACCACAGCACGGGACAATATCCGCTTGCCTGTTGCAGCCTGTACTCCGCCATTGGCCAATACACTGGTCATTTTCGCTAAATCTTTCACCGTGACTTTTATCGCACATTGTTGAATATAACCATGCACAATCTGTTCAGGGTCTTCATCCAAAGCACCGACAGTACGTAACATGTAGCCAATCGACATATTACGAAATGCGGTCTTTACTTCAGACGCATACACTGCGTCATCAAAACTCAGCTCACGCCCTGCCAACTCACTTAAAAACTGACGAAGCTTTTCTGCACGTGAAATGCCATCTTGATGCGGGAGTAAAGCATGCGTCGTGATTGCGCCCGAATTTATCATCGGATTCTTGGGCAGATTGGTATTTTTATCTAAGGCAATTTGGTTAAAGGCTTCGCCGGAGGGTTCAACCCCGACTTTTTTAAATACCACATCCAAACCTTGATGACGTATCGCCAAGGCATAAGCAAAAGGTTTAGACATCGATTGAATGGTAAATTCAACCTCATCATCTCCTGTTGAGTAAATCGTGCCATCTACCGTAGAAAGTGCCAATGCCAATTTGTTTGGGTCAGCCTGTGCAAGCTCTGGAATATAATCGGCAAGTGCACCTTTATGGTTTTGATCGCATGCAGCTAAAACATGCTGAAGATAATCTGGCACGGGTGTTTTCATTCTTTTGCCTATGTCTGTTATAAGTTCGGATGTACTTTTTTTTATACCAAATTCAGGCTCAGGCTTGATTCAAACTTACAATATTTCTATAAAGCCTTGGTACCTAACTCAATATAAACAATATTTAAATGATGCATCATCTCGCGAATGAATACGAAATAGATCAATAAGATAAAAGCATCTTGTGCTAACAGGTTTAGATAATATTCTTTGCGCTCAACCATTTGATTAAAAGCTGCTTCTAGCGCGATACGATCAATTATCTGACTATCGTCAAAAAACACATGACTTAAGGTTTTTAATTCAGCATCTTGGCTTATACCAATACGTTCAACACGATGCTCCAGTTTTAATTGTTCTAATATTTCTTCAATTGCATAGATGAGATATTCAATCGCTAAATCATCAAAATGAGCACGGCGAATACTTTTTTCCATCAACTGTTTTAAACCGATTTGAAAGACACATTGCTGCTCGGTTGTATCAAACTGCAATTGGTTTGCAGCCAAATGAAATTGAATTGTTTGCATGGCTCATCTCACCCAAAGCTTAAACACGATTCATGGAGTCTAAATTTAGCTTAAGTTAGCTCATGTCAGTTGATGTTAGCTCATGAAAATGACGTACCTGGTTCCGCCCTTGTTGCTTGGCTAAATACAGTGCTTGATCGGCGAGTCGAGTGACTAATTCAGGTGATGTCCCCTCAACAGCAGTCGCGACACCAAAGCTAGCTGTTATTTTTAAACAATGTTGATTGGTTAAAATAATGTCTTCATCAAAAATGGCACGACGGCAACGTTCAGCAACCTCAATGGCTTGTTCTAAATTTTGATCTTTTAAAATTAAAATAAACTCTTCACCGCCAAAGCGCCCAACCACATCTTGCTTACGGGTACTGTCATTGAGTATCTGCGCAATCCTTTTTAATACCAAATCGCCCGCTTCATGCCCATATTGATCATTGATTTGTTTAAAATAATCCATATCCAATAACACGACTGCAAATTCTTGTTCGTATTCATGGGTAAGTTGATGCAATTCATGACTGACAAAGCGGCGGTTATAGACATTGGTCAGTCCATCGACACGACTTAAAGCTTCAATTTTTTGTTCCCGATGACGCCATTGCATCAGTAAGATTTGAAAAAACAAAGCACTGACCAGCAAGATCGGTAAATACAGCTCCGCCATACTGAGTAGCCAAAAGGAATTATCGTAAAAACTGGATTGGTTGAGTAAAGGACTAAATATCGGCGCATAGTCCAAACGATTTTGTGCCGTTAAATAACAGATTACACCAATAAAAATCGTAATTGGGAACATAATCACCAACATAATAATAGGGCGATAAAAGACCAATCCGACCAATAGTAAATTCACTGTGCCCGCCATGGTAGCTGGACTATAAATACCCACCATATAACCGCCATAAATCATGCCGAAGCCAAACAATACGGGGGCGAAATAACTAAAAAAGGTACGAAAAGGCTTATTCTTTTTAAACCAAAAACTCAGTGCTGCCAGCAAGGCAAACATGCTCAAAACCAATGACCCAATAAGAATCCGCATTTTTAATGCAGCTGGATCAAACCAAATGACATTTTCTGAATAGTAAAAATTGGCCACAGACCAACGCAGCACACTAAACTGTGCCAAAATGCCAAAAATAAGCAGCAGCCGGCCTTTATCATAATCCGACCAGTTAATAATTAAATTATCTGATTCAAATAGATAATGTTTGAGCTTATCCCAATACACCCACATTTTTTTGTAGATGCCATATCCAAGATACTTCCCCATTTTTTGTACTGTTTTCTGATTTTATTATGCGCTTAGTTATACCCATAAATGCGTATAAAAAGAAATGACCAAAATGATTTGTTACATGTAAAATAATGAAAAATTTGAGTTATTTTTAATCTATCGCTGTTAAATGCTCACTATGCCTCAGTTTCAAAGCAGCCCTAAAATTGGCTTAAAAAGTAAACTTTACAGTCATCTGTTCAGGTCAACTTTTTTCAAAATAGTGCTGCATATTTTGCTTACACAATATTCGTAAAACCATCACATCTACTTAAAGTCGTTCAGTAAATAAGATACCGTCTAAATGATCGACTTCATGCTGTACAATTCGTGCTGGAAAACCTTCTAGATGAATTTCAACAGGCTGTCCCTGTAAGTTTAAATATTGCACGGTAATTTTCTCAGCACGTGCCACTTGCCCCCGCGTATCCGGCACACTCAAACAGCCTTCCTCACCTAAAATCGTTTGCTCTGAACGCTTAGTAATTACAGGATTCATCATGATAATTGGCTGCATTTCTGGTGCATCTGGATAACGTACATTCGGTCGAGAGGCCACAATAATCACGCGTTTAGAAACATAGACCTGAGGTGCTGCGATACCGACACCATTACGTTCTAACATGGTCGCTTGCATGCTTGCCGTTAAATGCTGAAGCCAATTACTTTCCAACTCATGAATTTGTATTTCACTCGCACGAATGCCAAGTATTGCTTCACCTAGTTGTGCAACTGCCATAATCTGCGACATGTTAGTTTCCTTTAATCTTTTGTCTTTCGCTGAATCACATCTTAGCGATTATAGCTGGTAGAGCTATGCTTATTTATTCAAAAGTACATCGGTTATCTGAAAATTCTCAGGCACATGTAACTTCAAAAATTCATCGACAGAAGTAAAAACTTAATCATAATAAAAAGCGATACACCGTCATCTAACATGGACGTCCAATGATGCAATTCGTTCAAATTACTGTACTGATCCTGTGCTCTGTATTCATATTAAGTGCCTGTAAACCTACGCCCCAAAATGAACATGTTGCTCAGTCTAAAAGTGAACAGGTCCTTTCGTCTCAAGCTGCAGATTTATTGCAACGTTATGAAAGAACTTGGAACGACTATCTCAAACATCACGACCATTTACAGCTACAACAAGACCTGAATGCTTTACTGCTGGATATTCCACAAATTAGCGAAGATTATTCCGTTCTACATTTAAAATCACAAATATTGATGCAGTTGGGTCGCTTTCAAGATGCCTTAGAGGTGAACCGAAATTTGTTTCAATTGAAACCATCAGCAATAACATACAGTCAACAATGTTTAGTGCAGGAAATTCTTAAAGCTACGCCCAACGATATTCAGCAATGTTACCGTGAAGTTGTCAAACTGAATCAAGATGCATTGGCTCAGCTCCATCAAGATTCAAATGAGTATCAAGATGCTTTGTGGTTACATCAACTGTTTCAATATCAAGCAGGAGAGCATCAAGTCTTAGGTGATTTACAAAGATATGTACACCGTCAACCCGAGGCTTTACGTGGTAATTTACAGCTTGAATTAGACATGCGAACACAGCTTGAAGTACGGGCAGAATTACTCGAATCAATCCGCCAAAATGGACAATTTTAAGATGAAAATTCTATTTTTACTCAATCTAAAGTAAAGGCTCTAAATATTTGTTTTTAAAAAAATTAATATTTTTTGAAGTTTCACTTAATTCAGTTTTATCATTGATTTTATCAATCTTTGTTATGAAAATTTTTCTTCAAATTTCCGATCAGTTACAAACTGTAACATAGGATTTAGTGCTAAGATTACTTTTGATTATTGCTGTATTTTTATACTATTTTTTATGCTTGTTCCTCAGCTGAATGCTTTTAGTCTGGTTACCCCATTATTTATGATCACTATGGGATTCGTGATTAGCATTATGCCTTTCATAAAGCACATCCCCGATTATTTGGTGCGTTATGGCTATTCTACTGCGCTCGCAGGAACAGCATTGTTAATGTATAGCATTATTCAGCCCACAGAAATTCCACGGATCTCTACAATTATTAGTGGTCTGCTTTTTTTTAGTGTGGCTTTGTTTGTGCAAGCTGTCAGCCTACGCTTAAAAGTAAAAATTTCGTGGTTGTTTATGCTGCTGATCATTGCGATCGGCATGTCAATCACTTTTTATTTTTCAATAATTGATGAGCAATATAGCTATCGCCTAAGTATGCTGGCCATCGTGCCTATTGCCTTATTTACTCATAATTTACCTGCATTGTATAAGGCACAGCTTAAGCATCGTCTTGACCGCTTGCTTCGCGTTTCAGTCGTCCTGCTTATTTTTGTGGTGATATTTCGCATCGGTGATTTAATGTTTGTCCTTGAACCGAGCAATGAAATTTTAGCGAACAATATGTTATTCGCTACATTGCAGTTATTAATTTTAGTCTTAAGTATTGCACTTGCAGCCTTACTTATTAGCTGTGCTATTCAAGATATTTATCAAAAATTAAAACGTGAAAGCCGTATTGACCCTTTAACTGGCTTGCTTAATCGAAGGGCTTTTCAAGAAAAAATTCAACAGCGACAACAACGTTCATCCCCTTCTCAGCATGCTGTTATTGTCTGTGATATCGACCATTTCAAACACATTAATGATAACTATGGGCACAAAATTGGTGACATAGCCCTCAAGAAAGTTGCAGATATTTTAAGAAAATCTTTACGTAAACAAGATGAAATTTCTCGTATTGGTGGCGAAGAGTTTTTAATCCTGTTACATGACATTGACCGTGATACAGCGCTATTAGTGGTGGAGCGTATGCGTCATCACATTGAACAGTCAGTCATGAATATTCAAAATCAAAAAATAAAGATAACAATCAGTTTTGGTATCAGCTTTTTTCAAGACTATGCACAAATTCATGAATCAATTCAGCATGCAGATTTGTTACTTTATCAGTCCAAAAGGTATGGGCGAAATCAAGTACAGTGGCAGTTAAGCCCTTAAAATACACACTTCTAAGTTTTGGAATTGTTCATAGGTATTAAAAATTCGACATAATATAATTGTCATAAAAATTAGTTTGTTATCATTCAAAAAAGTTTGATTATTCATCAAAAATACAAATCACTAAAATCATAAAACTGCATATTTGCTACTGGATTTTTTTGCATGGAAGCACAGACTCGTCTCACCCCACAAGATAAACGCACACTTGGACTATCCTCACTCGGTGGCGCATTAGAGTTCTATGATTTTGTCATCTATGTGTTTTACGCCAAAATCATTTCTGAGTTATTTTTCCCCACGGGCTTAAGTCCATTTTGGGCCATGCTAAATACTTATGGGATTTTTGCGGCGGGCTATTTTTTCCGCCCTTTGGGTGGTGTCGTCATGGCACACTTTGGTGATCTGGTTGGACGTAAGCGTTTGTTTAGTTTGTCCATTTTACTTATGGCACTTCCAACATTAATGATCGGCATTATGCCAACCTTTGAAACGATAGGTTATGCTGCACCTCTACTACTGTTACTCATGCGCGTTATTCAAGGCATTGCTATTGGTGGAGAAATTCCTGCTGCGTGGACTTTTGTATCAGAACATGTACCTGAAGGTAAAATTGGTATTGCCAATGGCTTACTGACCGCAGGACTGTCACTGGGCATCTTATTGGGCGCCTTAATGTCACTGTTCATTTCTTTAAAATTTAGTGAAACTGAAATACATGATTGGGCGTGGCGAATTCCCTTCATTGTCGGCGGGATTTTCGGTTTGGTCGCATTGTATTTACGTAGTTATTTAAAAGAAACGCCTGTGTTCAAAGCCATGCAAGAAAAAAAGCAATTGGCGAAAGAACTACCTGTAAAACAAGTATTGCAACAACATAAAACTGGTGTTGTGATTGGTATGTTGTTTACTTGGTTCTTGACGGGCTGTGTGGTGGTGTTGATTCTCGCTATGCCAAATTTGCTGACGGGTGCTTTTGGTTTTGAACGTGCCGATGCCTTTAAAATGCAAAGTGCTGCAATTGTCATGCAGATGCTCGGCTGTATCTTGGCAGGCTTATTGGCTGACCGCTTCGGTGCAGGAAAAGTGATGTTGTTTGGATCATTACTCGTTGCGATTATTGCTGGCGTCTTTTACAACAGCTTAGGTCATGTTGCAGCTTCTACGATATTCATACTGTATATGCTTTTAGGTTTAGCGTCTGGCACTGTCGGTATGGTGTCTTACAGCATGGTTAAAATGTTCCCAGCCCAAATTCGTTTCTCTGGTATTTCGTTTTCCTACAACCTTGCATACGCTATTGCTGGGGGTATTACGCTTCCTTTAGTCCAATGGCTCAGCCTATATAGCAACATCGGTGCTTTATATTATGTCTGGACAGTGTGTGTAGTGACGTTCTTCACGGCCATGCTGTATCGCAACAAATTTGAAAAAGCTTAAATTTTAGCGCATAAAAAAGCGGCATACATGCCGCTTTTTTTAATCAAAACGCTGTTCACTCTTAAAGATTTTACGTAATTCGTCTTCTACAATTTCAATTTCAAGCTGACTAAAGCGACGAATTTCGCCTTCAGCATGTTTCTCTAACATCCCACCAATCAAAGGAACTTTTACTTTGACTGTCCAATCTAAGTTAAAACTTACTTGTGTTGCATCACCGGAAACACGGCGTTTACAACTTGCAGCCAAAGGTAAATTTGGATCTAAAATTACATCAGACGTTAAAGCAGCCAAATCACTGATGTCTGTGCGCTGTAAACGAAAAGCATCTTTTAAAAATTTTTTCGCAATATCTGGAATATTTACGTCTAAACTGTATTCACGTTTAAGCGTATAGATGTCACCCACTTTTTTAGATTCAAGTATTTCTAAATTTTCTCCAGGAATTCGTCTACAAACTGCCTCATGTAAACGGGTGTCTGCTGCTAGTCTTTTAAAATCCTCTAAAGAGACACCATGAATTGTGGCATTCACTGTAAATTGATGCGCCATTCGCATAATCCTTAAAAATAATTTTGGTTTTATTGTTTTATTTCGCTTACATCCAAAGCGAAAATCGAGAATATATGGATTTAATCGAAAACAAAAGTGACTGTCATTGACTGAAAAATAAGAAGCGCTCTCCAATTTGCCAATCTTAAAGATGAAATCAAAATATTTAAATTTTAGAGACAAAAACTTGCCCCTCTAAGTCCTTATACTCCATTTCAAAACACCAAGCTGCATCAATATTGAGATACATACCTGCATAGGACAACTTCGCATACCAATGACCAAAATCCAAGCCACCTATATCAAAACTGGCTTGTTTGGGTAATTGATTGAGCAGCCCAGCATTCAATAATCCATCAGGCTGCATCGATGTACAATGCTCACCATAATGATGAAACAACTGAAAACAGATATGATTAAAACGCTGCTGCTGGAAACTTTTTAAATCAAGTATGAAAAGTTCTGTCATCTTTATTCTTCTTATATTAAGGTGTTTGTGCATGTCTATGCTGTGTATTTCCTCTACACAATGGGACATTAGCCGAGCCGGTGTTCATGACCAAAACGATCGTGATGTACCAGTTTGATGTGTTGAGCATAATCAATCATCAAGCTCTGTTCCCGAAAACTGACGTAAATACAATACTCCTCAGTCCCATCATCTAAGCCACTGACTTGACAATGTGTCCCTTTGGGAAATTGGTTGAGCCACTCTGCTGCATATACATCTGCAATTTGCTCAAACTGAAAATAATGCATAGGATCACGCATGAATTTTTCTACCTGTTGGTCAAACCGCAGGCATTGTTCATGATAAAAATCAATGATCATGGGTTATTTCCCTCAGTTATCACAACAGAATATTTTCCAAAGCCTTTTCTTTGTAACGACATCTTCTACGAATAATGAATAGATTAAAAACTTACTGATTCTACCCATCAAAGCCCAGTGATAGCATGCTGTTGTTGTTTGTTTTTGACTTGTGTCCATTGCCACCAACCAAATGCGGCAAGTCCAACAAAGGCAGCATACAAGCCTGCGGTTAAAAATAAATCTTTATAGATAAACATGCCAACATACACGATATCGACAAATACCCAGAGCACCCACGTCGCAATATGCTTACGACTGGTCCAATAGGTCGCCAATAAACTAAATGCCGCCAGTTGAGCATCTAATAAAGGCACTGCTGCATCGGTAAAATACTTTAAACTTAGACCAAAAATTAACCCAGCCACGGCTGCCATTGCCATTTGCATAATGACCAGTTTTGTCGCAATAGGCTCTATTCGAATATCATGGTCTTGCTGCTTACCTTTTAACCAATGGTAAAAGCCATAAAAATTCACTACAACAAAGAAAAACTGCAAAATAGTTTCGCCATACAACTTATAGGTATAGAACAGATAGGCATATAGCAAGAATGCAGCAAAATTAAACCACCAGCACAGCATATTTCGCTTAATAGTCAAGCTAACACCAATAATACTAATAATCACCGCAAAAATTTCTAAGTTTGACATGCTAAAAGCTGCCCTGAATAAGCTGCTGCTATTATGAAAAAAACCGTGTCAAAGGCAAGTAAAATCCGCAAAATTTCACCAATGCTGAATAGCGTATGTTCTACGATTTTTACACCTTAAACCTGAATTTTGAAATTTTTCAAATATGAACGCTAGAGTTTTGACAGTTTTCTAACAATCGTTTAAAAACATATAAAACGAATAAGGAATAATCAAAATGTCAGAACTACAGGGGCGTGTTAGTCGTGAAGTACGTGGTCATCTTTTTCTCATTGGTTTAGACCGAGTAAATAAAAGAAATGCTTTCGATAGTCATATGATTCAAGACTTGTCCTTAGCCCTCACAGAATACGAAGACCAAGCAGAACTTCGCTGTGCTGTGATTTTTGCACATGGCGATCATTTCACTGCTGGTCTCGACTTAGTCGAACTACAACCCAAGCTCAGCACTGGTGTGTTTGATTTTCCTGAGACGCAAATCAACCCTTGGGGAACAACATCAAGACAACGTAAAAAACCCGTAGTGGTCGCTGTTCAAGGCTTTTGCTTTACGGCTGGAATCGAATTGATGTTGAATGCTGACGTGGTTGTCGCCCATAAAAATACCCAATTCGCACAAATGGAAGTTCAACGTGGCATTCTGCCTTTTGGTGGCGCGACAGTCCGTTTTGTACAAGCTGCCGGCTGGAATAAAGCCATGCGTTATCTACTCACAGGTGATAGTTTCGACGCACAAACCGCTTATGACATGAATTTAGTAACCGAACTAACTGAACAATCGAGTTTAGAACGTGCTTTAGTTCTAGCCCAGGCCATCGCTCAAGCAGCACCACTCGCAGTGCAAGCAACTTTAGCATCTGCTCAACAAGCCGTTACACAGGGAACTGATACGGCCTTTAAACAGTTAAATCAACACTTACAGCCCTTACTCCATACCCATGATGTGCAAGAAGGTGTACTCGCCATGCTGGAACGTAGAAGTGCCGACTTTAAAGGTGAATAGTACCTTAATAGTTTCAAGCCATATTGATCATAAAAATAAGAGAATGAAGAAAATGATGTCCACAGCCCAACTTAGCAGCATTCAAAAAAGCACCAGTCAACACGTTCAGTTTTCAGCAACAGATGGCTACACACTTGCAGGGATTCAATACACACCAGCCCTCCAAATCAAAGCACAAATCGTGGTGTCGAGTGCTACAGGTGTGCCACAACAATTTTACCGTCGTTTTGCTGAATATGCAGCCGCGCTCGGTTATCAAGTGCTGACCTTTGACTATCGTGGCATTGGACAATCTGCACCTCAACATTTGAAGGGCTTTGAAATGTCCTATCTAGATTGGGGCAAATTTGATCTTTCAGGTGCAATTGAGTTTGTGCAACATGCTGGACTTAAAACTTTTGTAGTAGGACATTCCTATGGTGGACAAGCTCTAGGACTCACCTCAAACCACCAACGCGTCAGTGCCATGTACTGTTTTGGCACAGGTGCAGGTTGGCATGGATATATGCCTTTTAAAGAGAAGATGAAAGTGCATGTAATGTGGAACATCGTTTTCCCACCCATGGTCGCAGTTAAAGGCTATCTCCCTTGGAGTAAACTCAATATGGGTGCAGACTTACCTGTCGATGTTTATAAGCAGTGGCGTAGATGGTGTAAAAATCCAACTTATTTTTTTGCTGACCCTGATCAGCCCGAATTAAAAACCCTATATGCGCAAGTCAAAACCCCTATATATGCAGTTGCCGCATTAGATGATGATTGGGCACTTCCAAACTCACGTCATGCCTTTATGCAACATTACCGTCAAGCACCTATGCACTATCAAAATATTGAAGCACAAAATTATGGGCTTAAAAGCATTGGACATATGGGCTATTTTCGACAAGGTGCTGAGCCCATTTGGGATGAGGTCTTAATGACGTTTGATCGCTATATTGCAGATGAAACCTAGTCACGATGCTGCTTATTACAATGCGGGAGTATCTGCATGAGACCGCGTAAGTCCTCTACTGAACAAGTGCTGATTCGCTCAGCACAATGTTTTAAAAGCTATGGCTATACCGCATGCAGTATGGGAAAACTTGCGGAAGCATGTGACGTATCCAAAGCAGCTTTTTATTATGATTATCCAAGTAAAGATGCCCTGCTCATGGATATTTTAAACATGACCCATCTGCATTTAAATGAACAAATCTTTAATACTTTAACCCAAAAAACCGCTCAACCACAGCAACAATTCACCATGGCGCATCAACGAGCTGTTGAATTTTTCAGCTACGGTGAAATGGGATGTTTGGTGGGAATTCTAAGTACAGAACGTCATCTACTCAGTACTGACTTGGTGACAAAGTTACAGCTCATTTTCCACGATTGGCAAAATGCCTTTGAAGCTTTTTTTAAGTTTTATTTAGATGAAGCCACAGCCCAAAAACTGGCCAAAATCAGTTTGGCTGACTATGAAGGCGCAATTTTAATGGCACGATTGAAGCAAGATTCAAGCTACTTAGATTTGGTATTGGAACGGATTTTAGCTCAACTGGCAGTTTCTTGAACTTTATATTCAAGCTTATGTTCTTCACCAAAACGATCCACATGAGTATAAAACTCGCCATAGCGCCCTAAATAATATTCAAGCGATTGATTATAAAAGTTCCAATAAATTGACCATTCGCCCAGATCAAGCTGACGAATTTGTGTTTTACAATTGACTGGCATTTTTCTTAAAAAATCAGCCTGTAATTGTTCCGCTGCGGCTTGCGAATCTAAAACATATTTTTGTTGAAAAAAAAGTGCTGCAATATCATCAAACAATTGTTGTTCATATTCGTCCACTTCTACCGTTTCATCCACTTCACGCATTACTTCTGAAACCGAAATTTTAGACGTACTTTTAGAGCGTTTAGGAGCTTGATATCGTGTGTAACCTTGACGATAGCGCTCTGTTTTATAGATTTTTTTAGCGACAATCCCAATACCGCAAAGGGCAATAAAGATACAAAGAAATATTAAAAAAGTGACCATAATCTCAACTCACTGAAGTTAAACACTCAGTATTTAGATATTTTCATTTTTAAATATAACGCAGAATATGCTGCAAACTTCACTAAAATTGCCAACAAATTGGCAAAAACTGCATTTTCAGACCAAAATATTATTTCAAGTTATTACAATGCTTAACCAATTCATCGATATACACAAGGCAATAAATAAAAAAATTTGAGAAAATTGTATTAAATACAATTTCTGTATCATCAATCGTAGTATTGGAATCGATTAGAAATTAAAGAGAAATAAATATACATTTGTAAATTTTGCAACAATTTTGAAATAAAACTTAAACCTAAATAGGCAAATGCTTCAATAAGGACATAAAAAGCAACAATAAGCCTATTTAAGCCAAGGGCATTATCTTCTGAAATGTCAGGCTGTTGAAGTTTATATAAAAAGAACAACCTTATGATTCGAGAGGCACAAATCCAGGACATTCCTGAAATTATTCAGGTCATTCACAACAGTATTCGTTCATGTATCCAGGACCATCAACGAAATGAAAGCGTTATTCAAACATGGCTAGAACAAGCCAATCATGCCAACATCATGTTATGGATGCTGTATAACGATAGTTGGGTATATATCAGTCATGACCGCGTTGTTGGTTTTATTTTAGTGAGCGATAAAGGTGAAATACTACTCAACTATATTTGCCCTGAATGCCAAAATCGAGGTATTGGCACTGCGCTTTTAATGAATATGATGAAATGCTTTCGTCAAAAAAATATCAATGAAATTCATCTGCAAAGTACCCATACTGCACTGCCCTTTTACCAAAAATATGGTTTCGAACCGACTCTTGGCGTATTGCAAGAACCGACACCTTTAAAATTAAGCAAGCAATTATGTTAATGCGAAGCGATATTAAAAAGCCTATCTCGTTATCAAATTATTCTTTTTAGTGTAAAGACGCTCTATCAGATGAATCTACTTGAGGTTGAAGCTGATCTCGACCAGCTTGTTTTGCGGCATAAAGACAAGTATCCGCTGCTTTCATCAACTCATGAATATTATCAAAATCATGCTGACGATCCATCCAGGCCATCCCCATACTTAAAGTGACATAGGTTTTTTCATCCCCTCGATTAATATGTTGCATATTTTCCTGACGAACAGCCTCAAGTACCATTTCAAGTTGTTCTTTGGCTATGGCATAAGGCACATCATTCATTAATATCGCAAACTCCTCTCCCCCATAACGAGCGATATACGCAGAGTCAGGCAATGTGTCGCGCATAATCTGTACCAGTTTTTGTAAAACTGTATCGCCTTTTAGATGCCCATAATGATCATTATAGTTTTTAAAATAATCCACATCTAACATGGCAAAGGTTAAGGTACGATGGCTATGAAAACGTATTTCGCTAAATAAACACTGAATTTCTGCATTTAAAGCACGACGGTTATAAGCACCAGTAAGTGCATCGATGCGCACTTGTAATTCAAGCTTCTCATTTAAAGTATTTAACTGTGCTGTACGTTCACGTACTTTTTGGTCTAATGAACTATTTAGTTCTAATAGCCTGTTATTGAGCTGCTCTGTGTTTAAGGTTTGCTGTGCATAATGTCGTGACTGCTGAAACATAATGAGTAAGGCATATAAGCTGGTCGATATAAATGATAAATTCATCGAATCAATTAAATTCATCATGAATAAGAAGTCATTCAAAAAGGTAATACATAGAAATATCACTGCAAATAAATTTAATCGTGAATATTGTTCTTTCTTTTTTATGGTTAGATAAAAGCCATAAGCAAAATTGAGTAATACTGGCAAAACATAAGCAAAGCTATAGGTCGCTAATGGCTGAAAAATTTCTGGAACTGAAACCAAAGTCACTGAAATATTGAGCGACAAAAGCAGCATCGCAATTTGATAGTTCAAACTAAATAAGTAGCGATGGCTAAGTAAATGGATATAACTTAAAAAGAAAATTGATGCGAGATAAGTAAATAGATACTCAAAGCGTGTGCCCCACAACCAATTAATATCGGTAAAAACCGTATAGGCATAAGGTGCTGAAAATAAATTATGTAAGGCTAAAAAAACAATAAATAAGCCAAAAACGAAATTACTGCGACTATTACGTCCACGTAAACCGCGAAACACTGAAAACACCGAAAACACCGAAAACACCGAAAACACCGAAAACAAAATGGTAAACAGTCCTACACCGAGTACTGCCCCCGAGACCATCGCAATGCTCATCATTTGCTGTTGGAACTGACGGTTAACCGTTCGGGCTAAACCAATCCGCATCGGATTTTCAAAACCGCCATGCAGCGTATTAAAGCTAGAGGCTTGGATGGTTAAGGTAAAATATTCATCTTGTGCAACAAAGTAGGCGATTCGTGGCGCATTTTCTGTTTTTTGTTCACTTTCACTTGTACTGACTTCCCCTAAGCGCACAAGTACGTCGCCGTTTAGGTACACACGATAAGCACCATATTGGTTAGGAATCAATATCGCTATACGACGTCCAATAAACACTTTAGGGATTTTAAAATGGCCAGTAAACGTACCGAAGCCTTTATTTTCACCTGTTAATTCTTTAAATGAAGCAGGTAAAACCACGGATTTACCCATCAATACTGAACTTGATTCAGTTAATAATTGATTGGGATAAAATAACCAATGGCCATGTAATAATGTACTGGTATCTTCAGTAAATGTGACCGAGTTAACATCTTTTTGATGTTCTAAATAAAAAGACTCTGGTGCTGTTTCATATTGCGCCTGTGCAGGCGATAGCCCCAAGGTGAGGCTTAATAATATAAGCGTAAATGCCCAGAACAGACTGGTGCGATGCAAATGAAAAAGCAACGTATCAAAATCCTGTGCATAGCGTCGAGTATTTATTCTAATCTACGCATAAAAATAGAAATCACCAAATACTATTTTATCTAATTGATCATTACATCCATGTTTATGATCAACTTTGTCAACTTAAATTAATCACGTGTTTTAACGTCATATAATTCAATTTCAAAAATAAGGTTTGAGTTCGCAGGAATAATATTCCCCATTTTACGTTCACCATAAGCAAGATGTGAAGGAACGATTAATTTACGTTTACCACCAACTTTCATACCCATAATGCCTTGATCCCAGCCTTTAATTACACGGCCAGTACCAATCACAGTTTCAAAATAGTTACCACGGTCAAGTGATGAATCGAATTTAGTTCCATCTTCTAACCAACCCGTATAATGAGTAGTAATCAAAGCACCTTTTACCGCTTCTTTACCTTCACCTACCACTAAATCGATAATCTCTAATTCTGCGCTCATGCCGTCAACCTTAAATATAAGTACTTTTCGAAAAGCATATTATAAAACAGTTTGGAATTGATGTGCCCTTGGTTTCGACTCTGGGCTCACAATCTCCTCTGAATTTGACTGTGTGTAGCCCGTATAAATTATCGTTAAATTTTTTTTATAGGCTGCTCAATTTATTTACGGCATAAAAAAAGGATGTAAATGACATCTACATCCTCTTTGAAACATCAACAATCAAAATTATTGCAACTGCGTCCATTCAATTACAGCTTGTGCATGGTCACCAATCAGTGTCCATTCACCATCCATCACATTTAACTGCAAAGACATGGTACGTTCACACAGCGCTTGAATTGCTTCAGTCGTTGCTTCTGACAACTGCCAAACTTCGACGTTTTTGAGCGTTTTCAATTTGCTGCTACGCTTGTACCATTCAGCAACTGAAGAACCATACGTAATGACTGCAACATGTGGGCAACGTGCGCTAGCTTTCTTAACTTTATCTTCGTCAGGACTGCCAACTTCAATCCATTTGACCAATTGACCTGTTAAATCTTTTTCCCACAAAGCCGGTTCATCAGTTTCAAACAAATCCTTGGTAAATTCTAACGCCTCACTTGCATAACGTGCGTATGCAAGTACACGAACCATCAAACGCTCAATGGTTTCAGATGGATGTAATGCCATAGTGAGTTGATAGTCACCATATTGGTGTACATCCATATTGGCAATGTTCAAATCTGCTTTATAAATTGTAGCTTTCAGCGCCATACAAGAGTCCTCAAATTTGGCGCCTAGCATATAAGATTTGGCGCGTCTTTGCTGACATGATTTACTTAATTCTCTGCGTCAATACGACATTGCATGAGTAAATCTTCAAACGCTTGCCAGTCACGTTCACCCTGATAAATGACTTCGACTCGATTATCGATACCTTCTTCGCTCGACAAATAATTAAATTGCTCTGGATTAAAGTTAAAGGTTTTCCAACCTTGATTGGTGTGAAAAATACCTTTAATTCGGAGCCAATTTTTCTGCTCACACAGTAAATCGAGCAATTCCATGAAATCAAATGTCCATCTTTTTGGGAGCTTCCACCCCGCAACACTATAGCCTTGTGCGGACTCGACATAGTGATATGGCAATTGTTTTATTTCAATTGGCGTACTTTGAGTCTGCTGTTTTTGTATTCGCAGTAAAGGCTGTATTTTACGTGGGCTGCCTGCATAAACGTGATCTATCTCGGCAAATTCGATCTTGCCATTTTCAGGCTTTAACCACAGCTGTAGATAAGGTGCATAGGCCTTTTGCAAATCGTCCAATGCATGCTCATCGGCATTCGTCATCATATCAACATGAGAGATGAAAACAATTTGCGCGACTTTCAATTGATCCGCATATAAGTTCTGCTTGGTCCAATCAGCATCGTGCAAACGTGAACCATCGACCACAGTCACTAAAGCACGCATACTTAAATGCGGCAACCAATGCGGCTCTGTCAGTTGTTCTAATAACTGAGCTGGATGCCCAAGACCTGTTGGTTCAATAAAGAGACGATCTGGTTTTTCTTCTGAGAGTAAACGAGATAAAGCAATTTGCATGGGTAATTGGCTGCTACAGCACAAGCAACCACCTAAGAGTTCTTTCACTGCATAGCCACCTTGTTGTGGCAATAATTCCTGATCAACCCCAATTTGTCCAAACTCGTTCATCAGAACGGCCCACGTCTCCCCTTCGGGCTTCTGTGCCAACAAGTGCTGTAATAGCGTGGTTTTACCCGCACCTAAAAAACCAGAAATAATATGAACAGGAATCGCGCCATGTGGGGACACTAATTTCAAAGCAAACTCACTCATACAAAATGTAAAAGACCAATGAGCATCACTCTAATGACTTCACATGCTCACATCAATACTTGTGTTCTATACCTTCGAATCCTATTTGCAGGCTAAATGGCGCAAGCGTGTTTAAATCTTTCTAAAATGATGAGCCATTTAATATTCAGTCACACTTAATTGACAATCGCGCCATTATCTTTCCGTTATTGCATCAATTTGAAAAGAATACTTACATTTATATTTGCCAAATGATCGACCAAATGGCCTATTCAGAGATGGATCCGTAAATTTGAACAACTCCTATAAGTGATATTCTGCTCCTCAAATGATGTTATAAACATCAATATATGGAGTATTTTATGGCACGTAGACCAAGAAGAAATCATTCAAATGATTTT
>NZ_VPDH01000030.1:0-45210 GCF_013417785.1 Acinetobacter sp. YH12227
AAGCCAACGATGCCACTGCATGAGACGATTAACAGTCAATGGTTGCTTAACATCGTTAAGCGCATCTAGCATGATATTGGCTAAACCTTCTGATCGATCTGAGCTTGGATAAGGCTGTTCAAGTGTGACACCTAAGCGTTGAGCTAGAGATGATCGTAGTGAAAAAACATTGATCGTTTCGTTTTCAATCGCAGATGAAGCAACAAGATTGGCAAGCAGAGTATCTAGGGTGAATTGCTCTTTTGCTAAATCATGCTGACTTTGCCCCAGAATAATCCCTATTTTTTGATGTATCTGTCTGGTTTTAGGTAAGATAACTGAATCTAGCCATGTAAAATTTGTCCAGTTTTCTGCTTGCCAAATCCATTTCTGCATTTTCAATCGCTCATCTAAAATTTCAGATGAGTTGAATATAGCACTTATTCGGCTCATAACAAGAGCCGAATATGATAATTAATCAGCTCATTTTTTATAGGACATTTTAAATAGTTTATCGCATAGACATTTTAATTGGGGAATAACAGAAATATATCGGCTTTTTTATAAACAAACTTGATATGTTTTTCCAAAAAATAGAGATCATTTGAGAATATTTGTATTTTCTACTTTTAAACTCAATTATTTTTAGGGGGATGACCTGAGAGCTATTAGCTCTCGTTTCTTACAATGCGTATCGTATTGGTTTTAAAATACTATCTATAAAATTTTAAAAATTTTTCCACTTACAGTACTTTGAAAAAACATTTCAAAACTAGGTCGAATATCTTCTCCATCAATGGTGATATGTCTTATATTTGAGTGAGATTGCGTATCGGCAAAATGATGATCTACTGTTGCTTGAATAGCTTGTTTAACCCCAAACTGGTCTTTTACGTTGAGAGTCTGTTTAAACATATATATCCCCTTAATAAAATTATAGTGGTAGAAATCTACCCCAATTCTTAATACTTGTTGATGTTGGCTCTAAGCAACTTTATGACTTAATTTAAATAGCTGATTTAAAGAAGTGTAAAATGTACGGCCATCCAAATTTAAATCAACCTCGATTCCAGATGAAAGAAGGACTCTTTTACCTACTTCGATTTTTTTTGAACCTTGACGTGTATTTTGCATTTTATGAAGAGGAATTAATGAAACAATAATTTCAGTACCATTTTTAGATTTTGCAATTAAATTACTTAATTTCAACAAATTTCATCCTATTTTTTAGAAATATTTTAATTTTTAAAACAAATTTTGAAGTATAAAAAAAGCACTCATGAGTGCTTTTTATTACTGTCTATTATTACTTAGATAGCAACAATATTTACAGCATTCGGTCCTTTTTGACCTTGAGCTACACTGAATTCAACTTGCTGGCCTTCCATTAAGGTTTTGAAACCTGAACTTGCGATTTCGCTGAAATGAGCAAAAACGTCTGGACCTGATTCTTGTTGAATGAAACCAAAACCTTTAGTTTCGTTGAACCACTTAACAGTACCTTTAACAACATTTGAGTTTGACATAATATATCCTACTGATTTTTAATAATTTTTAGTCATTATATTGACCGATTATAACTTGGAAAATAATAAAGAATGAAACTTAAAATCTAAAAAACGAAGGATTATGACTAAAACTACGATACTTAAGGAAGATTTACCGAAACGAGACTTTTTTTCTAGTTGAGTTAAATATACAGTAAAAAGAAAAATAATCAAGTTTTTTTAATAGATATATTTATTTTTTTGATAAAAGAAAATTATATTTCATAAAAAAGCCTTATAGTCTCTCTCGGAACTATAAGGCTTATTAAGCGCTGTTAGTTTTCTCTTAATCACTTACTTTCCAATGTAAGTTAGCTGTTTTGGCCCTAATTGATACTTAGTCCTTAAACGCTTATTACCCACTATCCTTAGCAGGTTATGAGTACAATTATTTTACCGATAGGTAAAAAATTTAGATATAAGACAAAAGACGAATATTTGAGAGAATCAGTTTAAAAAGCTAACAATTCCACACTCTCCCTTATCTTACCCAGATATTTCCTTAGGTAAGTATTCAGGCTCACAATTAGACAACGCTGTTTGATTTTCAAAGAACGTGGTTACAACAGATTAGAAATAGGCCAATTATTCGGATTTTAAATTTAAAATTTTTCTAAAATTAAGATAATACACTCTACAAAAAAGCCCGTGATTCTGGGCTTTTACTTATTCATTCAACATAAAATCTCTTATACGCAACAAGTTCTTCTTCATCACACTTCTTACACTCCAACATCACGCCTAATTTTTCTTTCCGTCCTTGTTCCGTTATCACCCAAGGGCGATTTTGCCATGGTGGATCATGTCGCACATGCTGCGTATGACCACAGGCTAAAATCGCATACCAATGATTTTCATCATCCAAAGCAAAATCAACAATAGCCTGCTGCATATCAAATACCTGTCTGAACTCTGAGTATGATGAAGAGGGCACAGAACCCCTTTTATCTGTACATCACATATAAAATCATGACCTTGAACAATTTGGGCTCGAGCCATAGCAATTGCCAGATCTGATTTCATAAATGGTTGAATGCCCGGGATTACCTTTAGGTCGCGGCACGCCCTGTGGCACAAAGAAGGTCACAGAATGCGCACCATATAAGCCTGCTGGTATGGTCATGTCTTTTAATACCACATAAGCACTATCAAAATGCACATAGTCCATGCCCGTACCCGATGATCCAGAACCGCCAACAACGGGTGGGGTATGAATATTCCACGCTTTATTGTAGGCGGCTTTCCACGCGTCAATATCTGCACGTGTGGCAGGACGGAGTAAGCCCTTCGCTACGGCATCTCGTATCCCAGCAGGGCCTGCCAATGGCGCATTCGGATCAATCACATCTTTCATAGAACGCTCTTTAGATGAGCTCAGTTGCGTATCTGCGCTGATATTGCCAATATTGGCTTGCCCGTTTTTAGCAATCACAATGGCTTGAATATCACGCTGCAAAATACGCTGCGAAAGTTGATTCATTTCTGCTGCATTATCATCTGACACATAGCTGTAGCCACATTGCGAATTTTTGTACGACGTTTCTAAAACTGGAATCGCTTTAGGTAAACCGACCACACGCTGTGCGTGATAACCGGTGGCAATGACACCGACAATTCTTGTATTGCTCTCCCATTTTATTTTCCAAATGGTTGGCTCATACGCCCCTAAAATTAAAACCACCGGACGGTTATGCTGAACTTGAATGTCCATTTCAGTGGCTTGATGACCGCTGTCATCAATTTGATAACTGGTTTCCCGACCTGAATATGCACCAGTGGCAAACACATCATATTGAGTCGGCAGTTGTGTCTTAAACTTCGTGCAATCATTTTGCACAGGCGGCGTATAGTTGGATGATTGCCGTTGTTGACGATTGCTTGCCACTGAGGCCAGCAGGGCAGTGCGTAACAGTTCAGCATTATCTGGTGCTTCTTGTCGATATAGACAGTCTTTGGGGCGAAGGTTGTCTGCTAAATCAGAAAAACATTGCCAAATCTTAATCGGCTGTCCGGCGTACACTTGTGGTTGAAAATACAGATGATGTCCTGCCAATGCGGTAGGAATTTTGTCATGATTTTGCAGTTCAGCCGACAATTGCAGCCGATCAAACTGAAATACAACGCCATCTTTCTGTTCTAGGTTGGCAATGACATCGCGCTGAATCGGAGATGATTGGCGTAACAGTTGCATCACTTGTTCTGAGCTGTCGGTACTTTGAGACAAATACAACAGATTCACTTGAGAAATAAACTGTTGTTTCTGTTCCTCAACATGCGTCAAAACTTGATGGTTTTGATACTTTTCAAAGCCCACAGTCCCTGCAAAGCCTAGGCCAACCACGGCACAGCTCCCGAGTACACCGACGATAACCCCCGATTTAAATGTTCGTTGTTTGTTTGGCATTCTTTGTGATTATTTTGTTATGAGATGAAGCTTAAAATACAGCAAAGTTTTGAAAATAAAAACATTGTGATATTGAAATAAGCCTAATATCCAAGTGCTATTTAAAAGATAATCATCACGAAAAATCAGAAAACATCCGCGCCAATCTCCGCTATACTTTTCAGCAATCAAATTTATATGAGCGTTCCAGATGCGTGTACTTGTTGTGATGGATCCCATCGAAAATGTAAACCTAAAAAAAGATACTTCAATGGCGATGCTATGGGCAGCAGCGCGCCGCGGTCATGAGTTGGGCTATGCATTACAGCAAGATTTATATATTGAGCACGGCAAAGCCTTTGGTTTGATTTCACCGCTGAAAGTGTTTGAAGATTACAACCACTATTACGAACTCGGCGAAAAGAAAAAAGAATCCATTGCAGATTACGATGTGGTGTTGATGCGCAAAGACCCACCGTTTGATATGAACTTTGTCTACACCACTTATATTTTGGAACAGGCTGAACGTGAAGGCGCGTGGATTATCAATAAGCCGCAAAGCCTACGTGACTGCAATGAAAAGCTATTTGCGACCCAATTCCCTGAGCTGCAAGTGCCGACGTTAGTCACCTCACAACAGAGCTTAATTCGTGAGTTTTTACAAGAACATGGTGATGTGATTGTAAAACCTCTAGATGGTATGGGCGGTATGGGGATTTTCCGCTTGTATCAAGACGGTGTGAATATTGGTTCAACCATTGAAATTTTGACCAATAATGGCACACAGCCGATTATGGCGCAGCGCTATATTCCAGAAATTGTTGATGGTGATAAGCGTATTTTAATGGTCAATGGTGAGCCTGTACCTTACTGCTTGGCGCGCATTCCACAAAATGGTGAAGTGCGTGGAAATTTAGCTGCAGGTGGTTTGGGTGAGGCACGTCCATTAACTGAAAATGACAAAGCCATTGCCGCAAAAGTTGGGCCTTTCTTGCGTGAAAAAGGTTTGGTTTTTGTTGGACTTGACGTGATTGGCAATTATGTGACTGAAATTAATGTGACGAGTCCAACATGTGTCCGTGAAATTGATGCGCAATTTGGCACTTCAATTGCGGATGATTTATTTGATGTACTTGAAGCCGGTCTTAAAGCTAAAGCTTAAATCAATAAAAAAGAGCCCAACATTGGGCTCTTTTTTTGCTGTATGGCAAAAAAGTGAAAAAGTTGTAAGTAAATGCAATTAAAAGCAAAAATTGTCTGATTTTTTTTCAATTCTGATAGATTAATAATAAAACTAGTTTAAACTTTTAAAATAGTAGAAAAAAACAATCATACGCCTGTTGAAAAAAAGTAAATTGCCTTTCACGGTTATGCGTTTGTGATTACAATTGTTTGCTTAAAATTGAATTTCCTTAGCCATATTTTAGAATTGAAGAATTAGACTGTGACCGAAGCAACGCAAGTAAAGCCGAAACATGTCATGATGATGGCTGCCGGAACCGGTGGTCATGTTTTTCCAGCACTCGCTGTTGCCAAAGAGTTGCAACAACAAGGCTGTGAAGTGTCTTGGTTAGCAACACCATCAGGTATGGAAAATCGCCTGCTTAAAAATCAAAACATTCCGATTTATCAAATTGATATTCAAGGTGTGCGCGGCAATGGTGTCGTGCGTAAGTTAATGGCACCTTTCAAAATTTTAAAAGCAACGTTAAGCGCGATGCGCTATATGAAACAGCTCAAAGTTGATGCGGTCGCAGGTTTTGGTGGTTATGTTGCAGGGCCTGGTGGTCTTGCTGCACGCGCACTCGGTATTCCTGTGATTATTCATGAACAAAATGCTGTGGCTGGGTTTACCAATACGCAATTATCACGTGTGGCGAAAACGGTGTGTCAGGCATTTCCAAATACTTTTCCAGTTCAAGATAAAATTGTGACTACAGGCAATCCTGTACGGAAGGAAATTACAGAAATTTTAAATCCGTCATGGCGTTACCAAGAGCGTGAAAAATCTGGTCAGCCGATACGTATTTTAATTGTGGGTGGTTCACTCGGTGCGCGTGCTTTAAATGAATGCGTACCTGCTGCATTACAACAACTTGATTTACCACTGAGTGTTTATCATCAGTGTGGTCAAAATAATGCTGAAGCGACGTTGGCACGCTATGCCGATGCGCCTGAAAGTTTACAGGTTGAAGTACAACCTTTTATTGAAGATATGGCTCAAGCGTATTCTGCAGCGGATCTCATTATCTGCCGTGCTGGTGCGTTGACTGTAACTGAGATTGCAACAGCAGGGGTGGCCGCTGTATTTGTGCCACTACCAAGTGCTGTGGATGATCATCAAACTGCCAATGCGCGCTTCTTGGCCAAGAGTAATGCAGCAAAAATTTGCCCTCAAGCGGACATGACCGCTGAAAGTTTAACAGCGTTGTTGAAGCCGCTGATGAACCGTCAACTACTTATGGAAATGGCGGTTAAGGCTCGACAACAGGCACAACCCGATGCGACTAAGCATGTGGTTGGTTTAATTCAAGATTTGTAATATTCGAGTAATTTATGTCTCCATCAATGCCTGCCGATCAAGCGAAAAAGCTCATTAAAGTGCCAGAAATGCGCCGTATTAAACACATCCATTTTATTGGAATTGGTGGTGCGGGTATGTGTGGTATTGCAGAAGTGTTGAAAAACCAAGGCTATAAAGTTTCGGGTTCAGATATCAAAGCATCAAAAACCACTGCTCAGCTTGAAGAAAATGGTATTCAGGTGTTCATTGGTCACACGGCTGAAAATATTCAAGGTGCGAACGTTATTGTGGTGTCGACTGCAATTGATGCAGAAAACCCAGAGATTAAAGCGGCGATTGAAACCCGTACACCTGTGGTTCGCCGTGCAGAAATGCTGGGTGAATTGATGCGTTACCGTCATGGTATTGCTGTAGCAGGGACACATGGTAAAACCACAACGACCAGTCTTGTGACTTGTATGTTGGCAGAAGAAAACCTAGACCCAACGTATGTGATTGGT
This sequence comes from Acinetobacter sp. YH12227, assembly GCF_013417785.1. Lineage (NCBI taxonomy): Bacteria > Pseudomonadati > Pseudomonadota > Gammaproteobacteria > Moraxellales > Moraxellaceae > Acinetobacter > Acinetobacter sp. YH12227. Next base: position 6,934 of record NZ_VPDH01000030.1, read on the forward strand.
GGTCTATTAAACCGTACTGGTGTAAATGCAGCTTTGGGTGCAAGTCGTTTCATTGTTGCTGAGGCAGATGAATCAGACGCATCATTCTTACATTTACAGCCGATGGCAACGATTGTCACCAACATTGATGCTGACCATATGGATACCTACGGTGGTAGCTTCGATGTACTAAAAGATACTTTTGTACAGTTCTTACAAAAGCTTCCATTCTACGGTTTGGCTGTGGTGTGTGGTGATGATGCCAACATTCGTGAAATCATGCCGCGTATTGGCCGTCCGGTTGTGACCTACGGCTTTAATGAAGACAACGATATTCGCGCAGTAGATGTAGTGCAAGAGGGTATGCAATCGCACTTTACCGTATTACGTAAAGACCGTGAGCCGCTTCGCTTAACCATCAACTTACCGGGTTTGCATAATATTTTAAATGCTCTGGCTGCAATTGGTATTGCAACAGATGAAGGCGTTTCAGATGCAGCGATTGCACGTGCATTAGAAAGCTTCAGTGGTGTGGGTCGTCGTTTCCAAGTTCAAGGTGAATTTGAAATTGAGGGTGGTGCTGTGAAATTGGTCGATGACTATGGTCATCATCCAAAAGAAGTGGAAGCAACCATTAAAGCCGCTCGTGCCAGCCATCCTGATCGTCGTTTAGTGATGATGTTCCAGCCACACCGTTTCAGCCGTACACGTGACTGCTTTGATGACTTTGTTGATGTATTGTCGCAAGTCGATCAATTGTTGCTACTTGAAGTTTATCCTGCGGGTGAAAAACCCATTGTAGGTGCAGACAGCCGTGCATTGGCACGCAGTATTCGTCTGCGTGGTGAAGTTGAACCGATTTTGATTGATCCTGTTGAAGGTAATTTGCAAGCTGTGATGAAAAAAGTGTTACAAGCGAATGACTTGTTATTAACACAGGGCGCAGGTAATGTTGGTGCAATCTCAATCGAGCTTGCTCAAAACGATTTATACGTAAAATAATCACTTTGGGTGATTGAAAGTCTAGTTAGACAGTGCAAAAAGTTTAAGGATATAAACGTGTCAAATGCTTCAAAATTCGGCAAAGTTGCCGTGTTATTAGGTGGTAAATCTGCCGAACGTGAGGTTTCTCTCGATAGTGGTAAAGCTGTACTTGAAGCATTGGTGCGTTCGGGTGTAAATGCCGAAGCTTTCGATCCACAGCAACGCAGTGTGACTGAGTTGGTGGGCTATGATCGTGCATTCATTGTATTGCATGGTCGTGGTGGTGAAGATGGTCAGATTCAAGGCACACTTGAATGGTTAAATATTCCATATACAGGTACAGGTGTTCAAGGATCTGCCATTGGTATGGACAAAGTGAAAACCAAGCAAGTTTGGCAAGGTTCTGAGCTGCCAACTGCACCGTATCGCATTGTCAGCAAAGATTCAGATTTGCAAGAAATTGTCGACAGTATTGGTCTGCCATTTATTATCAAACCAGTACATGAAGGCTCAAGCATTGGCATGAGCAAAGTTGAAAAAATGGAAGACTTTGCTGAAGCGATTACAAAAGCAACTCAACATGACGCTGTTGTGATGGCGGAGAAATGGATTACTGGACGTGAATTCACCATTGTGATTTTAAATGGTGTGGCATTGCCTGTGATCCGTTTAGAGCCACCTGCGGATGTGGCATTTTACGATTACGAAGCCAAATACAACCGTAATGATGTGCAGTATGGCATTCCATGTGGTTTAACTGAAGATGAAGAAAAACGTCTTCAAGCACTATGCTTACGTGCCTTCCAAGCCGTTGGTGCAAGTGGCTGGGGTCGTATTGATGCCATGCAGGACGAACAAGGTAATTTCTGGTTATTGGAAGTTAATACCGTTCCGGGGATGACCAGTCATTCGCTTGTGCCAAAAGCTGCCAAAGCAGTGGGCTATAGCTTTGATGAGTTATGTGTGGCAATTTTAGAACAAACCCTAACAGCTGCGGCACACTAAATTATGGCTCAACTCCCTGCGTCAATGCGCCGTAAGCGTGCTGCAACGACATCCATACACGACAAGCCGCCTACACGTAAGGAAACGCTTACCAATGTAGGTGGATGGGTTTTGCTACTGGTTGCTTGTTTGGTATTGGCTGCAGGGGTGTTTGGGCTCTATCGTGTGATGACTGATGCCCGAGTGGCAGAGTTAGATGTGGTGGGTGCACGTTCAGCACAAGAAAAGCAACAAGTGATGAGTTATGTATCACCATTGGTGACACAAAACTATTTTACCTCAGATTTACGTGTCATTCGTGATCGAGCTTTAGAGTTATCTTGGGTCGATCGCGTGGTTGTTTCACGTGCATGGCCGAATGCAATTCGCGTTCGTGTGATGCCACGTCAAGCCATTGCTCGTTGGGGCACAGGGCGTTTGTTGAGTGATAGTGGTGAGGTCTTTTCCGAGCTAACACCACAAAATCATCAGCAACTGCCATTACTTCACGGTCCGGTCAGTCATTCTAAAATGATGATGAGACGGTACAATGAAATTAATCAGTTATTTTTACCAGTTGGCATCCGATTAAAAGAACTTTATTTAACGGAACGCATGACATGGTTTATGCAGTTTGATTCAGGTTTACGTGTCATCGTCGACCAAGATCAAACCATGAGTAAGTTGCAACGTTTAAGTTATCTTGCACACAGTGATTTAAAGCCAGTTTGGCCAAGAATTTCTGCAATTGACCTGCGTTACCGAAATGGTCTAGCGATTCAATGGAAAAATTCCATTCCTGCAAAATCGGTAAATGGTCAGTTTGTTGTAACCAGTGATGACATAGGCATTGCGAATGGAACACCGGTGAAGCCATAATGACCGGCTTTATAAGTAGAGGCTTTAAGCCATTAATTAAACAAACATGTGAATGGTAGTAGTAAATAATGAATGAAGCTGTTCCCTCGGTTGTTGCGATTGACATTGGGACGCACAAAGTTTCAGTTTTGATTGGTAAGGTACACGCGCCAGACAATATCCAAGTGGTAGGGATGGCGACCGCTCGTAACCGCGGCATGAATAAAGGGAAAATTGTAAGTCTCGATAAAGTCGTCACTGCCATTAAAAATGCCGTACAAGAAGCGGAAGATATGGCTGAATGTCGTGTGCATTCTGCGTGGATTTCGATTCCGAGTGCGGAATTAAAAAGTTTTTATGCCTCTGGTCGTACTCCAATTGAAAATAATGACCATGCGATTACCACCAATGAAGTGGTGCGTGCATTAGAACTGGCCAAAGCCAGTCATTTAACCTCTGACCACTATTTGGTCAGTGCTGTGCCACTTGGCTTTGAGCTTGATGATGAGCCTGAATGGGTATTAAACCCAATTCGAATGTCTGCACGTAGTATGACTGGACATTATCATTTGATGATGTTGCCGATTAGTACCATGCAAAACCTAGATCGTGCGTTGAAAGGTGCCAACATTGGCGTGGAACGTATGGTGATTTCGTCATTAGCAACAGCCGAAGCCAGTTTGCTCAAAGATGAAAAAGAATACGGTGTTTGCTTGGTCGATATTGGTGCGGGTACCACTAATATTGCAGTCCATTTGGATGGCCGCTTAGCCATGACCCACACCTTACAGCGTGGTGGTGAGCATGTGACGCGTGATATTGCTGCAGTGCTGCAAACCACGACTGAAGAAGCGGAACGTATTAAATTATTATACGGTTGTGTAGATTTAAAAGTCGTTAAACCTGAAAGTATGATTCAATATCAAGGTATTGATGGTCCGCAAACCATTAGCCGAATTGAACTCACTGAAATTATCATTGCACGTTATGAAGAAATTTTTAATCAAGTGCGTGATGAATTAGTGAATCATGGTGCAATCCATGGTTTATACCATGGTGTGGTACTGACAGGCGATGCTTGCCAAATTGAAGGTATGGTAACGTTTGCACGCCGAATTTTAGGCGTTTCTGCACATTTGGGTAATCCCCCAGTGCAGGTATATGCAGATGATCAACAACAAGCAGCATTACGTCGTTCACAATACGCTACAGCTGCGGGTCTGCTTATTTTTAGTCAAAGTGAAACGCAAGATACAATCGTTGAACCTGAAGATACCGAAAAGCTTTCGGTTTTCAGTCGGGTAAAACGAGCATGGACGGGTTTTAACGATACGTTGAAATCAATCTTTTAAGTTGAAATATTTGGGAATATTGTTGGGAAGTTGTACTGATTATTGCTTGTACTTGACAAGCTGGAACTTGGGCAGCATTCTAAAAAACAATTTTTATTAAGATCAAGGCAGTATACGGGCTGAAGTGTCTGCCAATTATGTATTAGGAATTTTTTAGGCATGGCCTCATTTGAATTTTTAGAAGATGATCAAAGCGACAGCATCGGTCAAGCCCGTTTCACAGTATTCGGTGTAGGCGGTGCAGGTGGTAATGCAGTACAGCATATGCTTGAATCTGACATTGACGGTGTAAAGTTTGTTTGTGCTAATACAGATAAACAAGCACTGGATCGTATGAATGCTCAATTTAAAATCCAATTGGGTGAGCAAAGTACACGTGGTTTAGGTGCTGGTGCAAATCCACAAGTCGGTCAAACTGCAGCAGAAGAAAGCCGTGAGTTAATTCGTCAGCACCTTGAAGGTACGGACATGGTATTTGTTACCGCGGGTATGGGCGGTGGTACAGGTACAGGCGCTGCACCCGTAGTTGCTGAAATTGCCAAAGAAATGGGCATTTTGACTGTAGGTGTGGTTACAACACCATTTAATTTTGAAGGTAAACGTCGTCAACAATCTGCTGAAAAAGGGATTGAAGCACTAGAGCAACACGTTGATTCTTTGATTATTATTCCAAACCAACGTCTACTTAAAGTATTCCGCGATATTTCAATGAAAGATGCCTATAAAAAGGCAGACGATGTATTGTTAAATGCGGTACGTAGTATCTTTGATTTGGTGGTACGTCCGGGTCATATCAACCTTGACTTCGCCGATTTGAAAACTGCCATGAGTACACGTGGTTACGCAATGATGGGTGCTGGCTCAGGCCGTGGTGAAAATCGTGCACGTCAGGCTGCAGAACAAGCAATCCGTAGTCCATTACTTGACAACGTGACTATTATGAATGCTAAAGGCATCTTAATTAACGTAACGGGTGGCGACGATGTTACATTCGGTGAAATTGAAGAAATTACCGATGTAGTAAACCAGATTGTTGACTTAGATGAAGGTCAGGTCTTCTACGGTACGGTATTTGATCCGGATGCACGTGATGAAATCAGTGTAACTGTAATTGCAACAGGTTTAACACGTAACTCTGCAGATTCTGCTGAACCTATGAAACGTCCAGTGGCGCAAGCAACACGTACTGCCTCTACAGCTCAAGTACCAGTTGATGAAGATGATGTACCAGCAATTCAGCGTCAGCAAACTGAAGCAGCAGCTCCTGCTGCTGCAGCATCAAGCAATGCCAGCGCACGTCCTACGCCCATGAGTATTCAGGATTATCTGAAGAATCAACAACGTAAATAAAACAAATTCAATGTGTTAACACGCTGTGAATTACAAAAGGTAGCCTTACGGCTACCTTTTTGTTTTTTATCAATGGCTAAATATGCTAACGTATAGCGGTTTTGTGAACAGATGATAGAAAATACATGTTGAAGCAACGTACCCTGAAACGCGTCGTGAAAGCGAGTGGCATCGGACTGCATAGCGGGCAAAAAGTCATGATTAACTTTGTGCCACATCATGCCGATGGGGGAATTGTATTTCGACGTATTGATCTGAATCCTCCAGTTGATATTCATGCCGATGCAATGCTGATTCAAGAAGCATTTATGTGTTCAAACTTGGTACAAGAAAATGCCAAAGTCGGTACGATTGAACACATTATGAGTGCGATTGCAGGTCTAGGAATTGATAACCTGATTGTTGAAGTATCAGCATCAGAAGTACCGATTATGGACGGTAGTGCAGGTCCATTTATCTATTTACTCATGCAAGGTGAGTTGGTTGAACAAAATGCACCGAAAAAATTTATAAAAATTCTAAAACCTGTTGAGGCATTGATAGACGATAAACGTGCGGTCTTTGAACCACATGACGGCTTTCAATTAAACTTTACCATTGATTTTGATCATCCTGCTTTCAAAAAAGAATTCCAATCGGCGACCATTGATTTTTCGACTGAAACTTTTGTTTATGAGGTTAGTGAAGCCCGAACTTTTGGTTTTATGAAGGATTTGGATTATCTCAAAGCCAATAATTTGGCACTTGGCGCAAGCTTAGATAATGCCATTGGGGTAGATGAAACAGGTGTAGTCAATGAAGAAGGTTTACGCTTCTCTGACGAGTTTGTTCGTCACAAAATATTAGATGCTGTAGGTGATCTTTATTTGCTTGGTCACCAAATTATTGCCAAATATGATGCATATAAGTCGGGTCATGCTTTAAATAATCAGCTGCTGCGCAATGTCAAAAGTGATCCAGATAGCTATGAAATTGTAACATTTGATGACATAAATGATTGTCCAATAAGTTATGTGAATGTGACATAAGTCATTGTCTTTCGGTGGCAATGTTATAATATAACTAAAATAAATGTTAATTATGTCACATTTTTGATTCTACGATTAAGCTGTGACTATGGGGTGGTTACTTTTTATTGCTTGCCAAACGCAGCATTGCTTGGCTAAGCTTAGGGTCGCTCACAAAGTCAGCAGCATTACGGAGTAAATCCTGAGTTTCTGTGCTAAGGGTTCTTGAAATTTTTTCAGGGGAATGGGGTGTTTGAGGCGGAGTTCTCAAACGAACTTGAATCTTGTGTAAATCTTTGAATTCGGGTAATTGTGTGAGTTGTGCAATATATTGTTTCTGTAGATAAGCAAGCTGACTTATGAGCGCCTGATTTTCTCCAGTCAACATAAGCACGCCATTTAAATAACAAACGACTTGCCATTGCTCCGGTTGGGGTAATACAGGTTGAACAAGTTTCGTAAGTTTCTGCCATGCAGCAACTTGAGTTGAAAGAAACGAGAAGTTTCCTGTTTTTAAGTGTTTTCTTTTGGGTTGAAAAACGTTGACAGGTTCGGACATACATATTTCCTACATGTTTATGTCTTAATCTTATGCGCTCCTTCAATCAGATATCAAGGATGAGATCACGCTAGGAAATTAAGTAAGAACAGTTTATAGAGGTTTTTTATGCATTTACGACGTGTTTTGTTGGCTTTTTCATTGGCTGCTTCGGCCGCTTCAGTCGCTTTCGCAGATCTAGTTGAACTAAATCAAGCAGATAGTTCATCAGATCGTATAGAACAGTTAACCCGTACTTTGTCTCAAGGTGCATATTCAGAAAGTAATGATCTAGATATTCCCGCTGAAACGAAATTGAATGTTCAAATTCGTGAAAAATCAGTTGAACTGAACAATGCGACTATCGCCAAAAAATACGGTTCAAGTGCAGTTTCTAAAAACTATACTGCAAGTTCAAACAATCCATACTCTTGGTTAATCGCACACCCACTTCCAGATATGAAACGTGTCAGCTCTAATTATGGCGGCCGTACGATGGGTGGTCGCGCTGAAAACCATTCAGGCTTAGACCTATCTGCTGCAAGCGGCACACCTATTTACGCAACTGGCCCAGGTATCGTGACAAAGTCAGGTTGGGGCACAGGTTATGGTCAATATGTCGAGATTAACCACGGTAATGGCTATCTTACCCGTTATGCTCATGCTTCGCGTCTAATTGCTCGTGTAGGTGAGCGTGTTGAAGCTGGCGAGCATATTGCCAATGTTGGATGTACAGGTCGTTGTACTGGCCCACATTTACACTATGAAGTAGTAAAAGATGGTCAACGCAAGAATCCGTCTACTTACTTAGCGATGTTGCCATAATTTGTTTAGCTTCGAATTGCTACCTTGTAGGATGATTGAGGAATATCTACGATATTGATCAATTAAAAACGGTAGCAGTATTTACGAAGTCTTTGTTTCTAAAAGCCAGTGTCTGACCTCTACAGACACTGGCTTTTTATTTATTGCTTTAAGCTATAACGTTATCATTGAAAAAAAATAATGTATGTAGGAAAAATTAGCCAAATTGACCAAAAAATGTAAAAAAGTGTAATTAATAATCAATAAGTATTTAGCAAATAAATAATGCAGCCAAAGCGTATTCATCTGTGGCAATAACTGAGTATGCCCAAAATATGATACTAATAGACCTATATATTTAGCACATAGGATAGGTGAAGTATGGCGTTTTATGGCGATACAGATGCTCAGGAAACCCAAGAATGGCAGGACGCATTTGACTCAGTTTTACAGCATATGGGTACTGATCGTGCTGCATTTTTGCTCGAAAAACTTTATCAGCAAGCAATTGCCAAACACGTTCCCATTCAGCGACTAAATACTCCTTATTTAAATACCATTTCTGTTGCAGAACAGCCACCGATGCCAGGTGATCCGGATATGGAGCGTCGTATTCGTGCGCTGATCCGTTGGAATGCTTTGGCAATGGTTTTACGTGCCAACAAAACGGGTGACGATTTAGGTGGTCACTTAGCCAGCTTTGCATCTTCTGCAACCTTATATGATGTAGGTTTTAACCACTTCTTCCGTGCCAATAGCGACAGCTTTGGCGGTGACATGATTTATTACCAAGGTCACTGCGCACCGGGTATTTATGCACGTTCTTTCCTTGAAGGTCGTCTGACTGAAGATCATTTAAATAATTTCCGTCGTGAAGTGGGTGGTAAAGGACTTCCTTCTTACCCACATCCATATTTAATGCCGGATTATTGGCAGTTCCCAACGGTATCGATGGGTCTTGGCCCAATTATGTCGATCTATCAAGCACATATTCAAAAGTACTTGATGAACCGTGGCTTAATTAAGGAAGAAGACCGCAAGGTTTGGGCATATCTCGGCGATGGCGAGATGGACGAGCCAGAAAGTACTGGTGCAATCGCGCTTGCGGGTCGTGAAAAGTTAGACAACCTAGTGTGGGTTGTAAACTGTAACTTACAGCGTCTTGATGGTCCGGTGCGTGGTAACGGTAAAATTATTCAAGAACTTGAATCACTGTTCCGTGGTGCAGGTTGGCGTGTCATCAAAGTAGTATGGGGTCGTCATTGGGATCCGCTACTTGATAAAGATAAAACAGGCGCTTTAAAAGCGGTGATGGAAGAAGCCGTTGATGGTGACTATCAGCGTTATCAAGTAAAGGGTGGGGCTTATACCCGTGCACACTTCTTTGGTAAATATCCAGAAGCTGAAGAGTTGGTGAAAAACCTGAGCGATGAAGATATTGATAATCTAAATCGCGGTGGTCACGACCCATACAAAGTCTATGCTGCATATGCAGAAGCGATGAAATCAACAGGTCAGCCAACCGTAATCCTTGCGAAAACTGTGAAAGGTTATGGCTTGTCTGAAGAAATTGAAGCGGTGAACAAAACCCACCAAATCAAGAAAATGCAGCTTGAATCATTAAAATATGTACGTAACCGTTTCAACTTACCATTCACTGATGAGCAATTGGAAGAAGTGCCGTTCTACCGTCCAAGCGAAAACTCACCTGAATTGAAATACATGAAGGCGCGTCGTGAGGCATTGGGTGGTTATTTACCTGCTCGCCGTAAAGAAAGCGAACAGCTGGCAATTCCTGAATTGTCAGTGTTTGATGCGGTACTCAAAGGCAGCGGCGGTAAAGAACAATCTACAACCATGCTGATGGTGCGTTTGATTTCATCTTTATTGAAAGAAAAAGCCATTAAAGATCGTGTGGTGCCAATCGTTCCGGATGAAGCGCGTACCTTTGGTTTGGAGGGTATGTTCCGTCAGTTGGGTATCTATGCGGCCCATGGTCAAAAATATACCCCTGAAGACCAAGAACAGTTGATGCATTACCGTGAAGCTAAAGATGGTCACATGTTACAAGAAGGGATTAACGAAGCCGGCGCGATGAGTGCTTGGGCGGCGTTAGGTACCAGTTATTCAACCAATAACTTACCCATGATTCCAATGTATATGTACTACTCAATGTTCGGTTTCCAGCGTATTGGCGACATTGCATGGGCTGCAGGTGATGCGCAGGCGCAAGGTTTCTTGTTGGGTGCAACGGCAGGCCGTACGACATTGAACGGTGAAGGCTTACAGCACCAAGATGGTCACTCGCATATTTTAGCTAACACCATTCCAAATTGTGTGTCATATGACCCATGTTTTGGTTATGAATTAGCCGTGATCGTGCACGATGGTTTGAAACGTATGTACGTGAACCAAGAGCGTGTGTTCTATTACCTCACTGTTATGAACGAGAACTACGAACATCCTGCGATTCCTGAAGGTGCTGAAGAAGGCATCAAACGTGGTATGTACTTACTTGAAGAAGATGAGAAAGCGACAGTTCAGTTGCTTGGTTCAGGTGTGATTTTACGTGAAGTAATTAAAGCGGCAAAAATCCTGCGTGATGAATACCAAATTCACTCGAATGTATGGAGTGTGACAAGCTTCAATGAATTGGCGCGTGATGGTATGGCATGTGAAGAATACAATCGTTTACACCCATTAACTGAAGACACTAAAGAAGCATGGATTTCGAAGTTGTTGCGTGAAAAAGACGGCATCGTGGTTTCAGCAACGGATCATATGCGTGCTTATAGTGAACAAGTACGTGCTTATCTTCCAGACAACCGCCCATTTGTTGCATTAGGTACAGATGGCTATGGTCGCTCAGATACACGCGGTAATTTACGTAGTTACTTTGGCGTCGATGCTGCGCATATCGTTGTTGCGACGCTGAAAAAATTAGCGGATGAAGGTGAAGTGGATGCGCGCTTAGTGAAAGATGCGATTTCTAGCTTTGAGTTAGACACTGATCGTCCTGTAGCGTGGGCTCCACAAGAAACACCTGAGCTTCATGCTGTTGCTGACTACAAAGAGGAGAACTAAGCATGCAAATTACGACTCCTGATATTGGTGTAGATAAAGCAACGGTTGCAGAAATCTTAGTGAAAGTCGGCGATAGCATTGCGGTCGATGACAGCATTGTACTGTTAGAGTCTGACAAAGCCTCTGTTGAAGTGCCAAGCACTTCAGCAGGTGTGGTCAAAAGCATTGCCGTGAATTTAGGTGACAGTGTTGCTGAAGGCGCGGTACTGATTGAGCTAGAAGCCGAAGCTGACAATACTGCTGCGCCTGAAGTGCAAAGTGAGTCTGTTGCACCTGCTGCGCAAGCAGCACCTGCACCAGCAGCAGAAGCGCCTAAAGCCGAAGTTGTGCCGCAAGCTGCTGCATCGGCATCGCAAGTGGTTGATGTACAAGTACCTGATATTGGTGTAGAGAAAGCCACTGTTAGTGAAGTTTTGGTCGCCGTGGGTGATGAAATTGATGTTGATCAAAGCATCATCGTGGTGGAATCGGACAAAGCTACTGTCGAAGTGCCAAGTATTGTGTCTGGCCGTGTGGAGTCCATCACCATCAATGCAGGCGATGTGGTGAAAGAAGGCGTGGTGATTCTGACTGTGAAAACGGCGGTATCATCTGCAGCAACTGAAACCGCTCCTGCAACGACTGTGCAAGCAGAACAACCTGCGGCAGCACCTCAAGTAGCTGCATCCATACCTGCACCATCAACATCTGCGACAGGTCCCGTTGAAATTGCAGTACCTGACTTAGGTGTTGATAAAGCTGCCGTGGCGGAAATTTTGGTGGCGGTTGGTGATGTGGTTGAAAAAGACCAAAGCATCATTGTGGTGGAGTCGGATAAAGCTACTGTTGAAGTGCCAAGCACCGTAGCAGGTAAGATCACAGCGATTCATGTACAACTCGGACAAAGTGTTTCAGAAGGTGCGGCTTTACTGACTATTGAAGCAGAAGGTCAAGCTGCTACTGCACCTGCTGTGGCAGATAAGCCTACTCAAGCTGCTGCACAGCCTGTAGCTGTAACTGCGCCAAAAGCTGAAGCAAAAGTGGAAGCTGCGCCAGCAACTCAAGGCGCAGATAAGCTGACCAAAGAGCAAAATGCGGCGAATGCTAAAGTTTATGCAGGGCCAGCGGTACGTAAGTTAGCGCGTGAATTAGGTGTGGTTTTGGCTGAAGTGAAAGCTTCTGGTCCACATGAACGCTTAATGAAAGAAGATTTATTTGCTTTCGTGAAAACGCGTTTAACAGCACCTCAGGTAGCGCCTGCTGCGCAAGCTGTGGCTCAAGTGTCTGGCTTGCCAAAATTACCAAGTTTTGATGCCTTTGGCGGCGTAGAAGAGAAAACCTTGACACGTTTGCAACAAGTGTCGATTCCACAGTTGTCGTTAAACAATTTCATACCACAAGTGACACAGTTTGATTTGGCTGATATCACAGAGCTTGAAGCATGGCGCGGTGATCTTAAAGGCAACTTTAAGAAAGAAGGTATTAGCCTGACCATTATGGCGTTCATCATTAAAGCTGTCGCATATCTACTGAAAGAAGAGCGTGATTTTGCAGGTCACTTAGCAGATGATGGCAAGTCCGTATTGCTACGTAACGAAATCCATATGGGTATAGCTGTAGCGACACCTGATGGTTTGACCGTTCCAGTATTGCGTAATCCAGACCAAAAGTCGATTAAGCAAATTGCGATTGAGTTGGGTGAGTTGGGTCAAAAAGCACGTGATAAGAAATTGTCACCGAAAGACCTGCAAGGCGCGAACTTTACCATTTCAAGCCTTGGTGCCATCGGTGGTACAGCGTTTACACCACTTGTAAACTGGCCTCAAGTTGCAATTTTGGGTATTTCGCCTGCGACTATGCAACCTGTGTGGAATGGTGAAAGCTTTGATCCACGTTTGATGTTGCCATTGTCATTGTCTTACGATCACCGTGTCATTAATGGTGCTGACGCTGCGCGCTTTACCAACAAGTTAACCAAGTTATTGAAAGATATCCGTAGCTTGTTGATCTAATCTCAGCATTTACCTGATGTTTTAAAACCCTGCTTAGGCAGGGTTTTTTTAATTGCTGGATCTCGACTAGATATAAGCCAGCTAACACTGATGAATATCTTGCTGGTCAGTATTTAGATAAATTCTGGAAAATTTTAATGATTGTTATTTTAATCATGATACGGTTTTGAAGATTAAAATTGCGAAAATGTGTGCATATGGTTAGAATAAAACTACTTCATTGGGGAGTAGCCGCTTTTTACGCAAAGTAAAAAGGTGATGGTCAACATATTTGCTCTAAACCGAGCATGGTCATCATAGCAAAGAACCAAATGAGCTTTTCTTAAGCTTTCTTTTGTTGGCAAGACCTTTGATTTACCACTCTGCAGATATGGCTGGCAGGAGGGGTGAGTCATAGGTATGTAATTTGCTGGCCAGAGAAACACATCATGCTTTCTGCTTTTCTGATCTCATTAGCTGTTGTTGCCTTATCTGAAATGGGCGATAAAACTCAACTGCTTGCTTTATTACTTGCCGCACGTTTTCGTAAACCTGTTCCGATTCTCTTCGCAATCTTTTTGGCGACAGTCGTCAACCATGGCGTTTCCGCGGTCTTAGGTCAATGGATTACCACAGTGCTTAGCCCAACAGTATTGCTGTGGATCGTATCGCTTGGTTTCATTGCTATGGCGGTGTGGATGTTAATTCCAGATGAATTGGATGATGAATCAGAAAGTATCAATAAATGGCAAAAATATGGGGTATTCGGTGCCACATTTGTGTTGTTCTTCTTGGCAGAAATCGGCGATAAGACTCAAATTGCAACAGTCGCTTTAGCCGCGCGTTTTGACAGTATTGGTTGGGTCACTTTGGGTACTACGATCGGTATTATGTTGGTAAATGCACCAGCGGTATTTATTGGTAATAAATTGGCAGAAAAATTACCAATTTCGCTCATTCATAAGATTGGTGCTTTGGTTTTCTTAATAATTGGTCTGGCTGCATTGGCACAGCACTATTTATTTTAAGTGTTAAAGATATCGCAAATCCTGAGCTAAAAGCTCGGGATTTTTTGTCTAAAAATGTGACTTAATTAACTGATATTGTAGATAATATTGATCTGATTTTTATTGTAAGTTTCTCTAAATAAATATATGTTATTCACCTATAGAATATACATTTTTTACATAAAAATTTTGGGGAATGGGCATGGCTTTTGAACGTACTACATCACAAGTACTTTATGATGATGGAACGCATAAATGCATCAGTTTTACCAGCTTGGTAAAAGGTGAAGGTGTACAGGCAAACCAATTCCTGATTATTGATAATGAGCGTGCTGCGGTACTCGATCCAGGTGGTGATTTAACCTATGTACCGCTGACCATGGAATTAAATAAATATACCCGTCTCACCAATCTTGATTATGTGATGGCATCTCATCAAGACCCCGACATTATTACTTCTATGCCGCGTTGGCTGGTGTATACCGATGCAAAAGTGGTGGCATCAAAATTGTGGGCACGTTTCTTACCGCATTTGAACTCTGCGTTTATGAGTGATCGAATGAAAGGCAATTGGCTAGATCGTTTGATTGAATTGCCAGATCATGGTCAAGTGATCAGCTTGGGTAACAGCAAAATTGTCGCTGTACCTGCGCATTTCTTACATTCTGTGGGTAATTTCCAGTTTTATGATCCGATTGCCAAAATTCTATTTTCGGGAGATATGGGGGCATCAATGGTGGAAGATGCAGCTAAACCTTTAGAAAATTTCGCAGCACATATTCCAAAAATGAAAGGCTTCCATCAACGTTACATGTGCTCAAACAAAGTGATTCGTTTATGGGTCAATATGGTTCGTACCATGGATGTTGAAATGATCGTGCCACAACATGGCACGCCATTTATTGGTAAAGAGCAAATTAACCAGTTCTTAGACTGGATTGAGACTTTACAGTGTGGTGTCGATTTGATGGACGAAACCGTTTTTACCTGCCCAGAATAATGATCTCAAAGGTGATAAAAAATAATTGAGTTTAGAGACAACTTTTTTAAGATTTCCGTCTATAAAAGAATCTTTTTAGATGACGAGAACCTATAAAAATGTTGTCTCAAATACCAACCGAAGATGCATGTCTGAGTTGCGGTGCCTGCTGTGCTTATTTCCGAGTTTCGTTTTATTGGGCAGAAGGATTAAATATGCCTGAACACTATACGGAACCTGTGACACCTGTATATTCATGTATGGTAGGTACGAACCAAGCAAATCCACGTTGTATTGCTTTGGGCGGAGAAGTGGGCAAACAGGTGAGTTGCACCATGTATGAGGCACGTAGTTCATCTTGTAAAGAAGTTCAAATTGCCGATGAACAATGTAATAAAGCTCGTATTGCACATCAAATGATTCCCTTTGTTAGTATTCCCACGCATGATGCGGACAATGACGAAGATTTTGATCAAGTATGTTAAATACATTAAAAAAGCAGGGATATGTCCCTGCTTTTTTAGTTATTCAAGAGGTGTTGTCAAATCAATTATTGGGTCAGATAGAGATGAGTGGAATTTGATTTTAAATCGGGATGAGCTGAAATTTCTGGATCTACTTCAAGTGAAAACTTGTATGAACCAGTCAGAAAACTTCAAGAAAGCATGCAAATTAGAAAACTCGCTGCATAATTGCCGCAATAAAAATGAAAATTGAACGGAAATTTGTATATAATGGCTCACGGAAATTACCAGCGAGACTGTTATGTTGACCATCGTTCAAGAAGCCCTAACCTTTGATGATGTCTTATTACTCCCTGCCTATTCTACTGTTCTCCCTAAAGATGTCTCCCTAAAGACACGTTTCACTCGTGGCATTAATCTGAATATCCCACTTGTATCTGCTGCAATGGACACCGTGACTGAATCACGTATGGCAATTGCAATGGCGCAAAATGGTGGTATCGGTATCCTGCACAAAAACATGGATATTGCTGCACAAGCTGCAGAAGTTCGCCGCGTGAAAAAATTCGAAGCAGGTATGGTGAAAGATCCTATTACCGTGACTCCTGAAACAACTGTACGTGAGCTGATTGCTTTAACACAAGCAAATAACATCAGCGGTGTCCCTGTTGTGAAAGACGGTAAAGTGGTGGGTATTGTTACTGGTCGTGACACTCGCTTTGAAACTAATCTTGAGCAGCCTGTTAGCAACATCATGACAGGTCAAGATCGTTTGGTGACTGTTCGTGAAAACGAATCTAAAGAAAACATCCAGGCATTATTACAAAAGCACCGTATTGAAAAAGTTCTTGTTGTAAATGACAACAATGAGTTGAAAGGTTTAATTACCGTTACTGATTTCCGTAAAGCTGAAAGCTATCCAAACAGCTGTAAAGATGACCTCGGTCGTTTACGCGTGGGTGCTGCTGTCGGTACAGGTGCTGAAACGCCAAGTCGTGTTGAAGCATTGGTTGAAGCTGGTGTTGATGCAATTGTTGTTGATACAGCGCATGGTCACTCTGCTGGTGTAATTGAACGTGTACGTTGGGTGAAAGCAAACTACCCACAAGTTCAAGTGATTGGCGGTAACATTGCTACTGGTGATGCTGCTCTTGCATTATTAGATGCGGGTGCAGATGCAGTGAAAGTTGGTATTGGTCCTGGTTCAATCTGTACAACACGTATTGTTGCGGGTATCGGTATGCCACAGATTTCTGCAATTGACTCTGTTGCTAATGCATTGAAAGATCAAATTCCATTGATCGCTGACGGCGGTATCCGTTTCTCTGGTGATATGGCGAAAGCGATTGGTGCAGGCGCGAGCACAATTATGGTGGGTTCACTCATGGCAGGTACTGAAGAAGCACCTGGCGAAGTTGAATTTTTCCAAGGTCGTTACTACAAAGCATACCGTGGTATGGGTTCATTGGGTGCAATGGCGGGTGCGACAGGTTCTGCTGACCGTTATTTCCAAGACTCTAAAGCGGGCGCTGAAAAATTAGTACCAGAAGGTATTGAAGGTCGCGTACCGTACAAAGGCCCTATGGGTAACATTGTGCATCAAATGATGGGTGGTCTTCGTTCATCTATGGGTTATACCGGTTCTGCGGTGATTGATGACCTCCGTAAAAATGCACAATTTGTAAAAATTACAGCCGCTGGTATGTCTGAATCACATGTACATGATGTGACTATTACCAAAGAAGCACCGAACTACCGTGTTGGTTGATATTTGGTAGCTTTTAGCCGAAAAGGCCGTCATTTATATGACGGCTTTTTTGTTTTTGGTGTAAAGTGTTTGCAGTAAAAAGTGATGATTAAGATCACCATTAAGAAGTGAGTACAACATGAGTTATTTTGGTACAGATGGCATTCGTGGTAAGTTCGGTGAGCTCCCAATTACCCCAGAATTTGCTTTAAAATTAGGGTTTGCTGCAGGTAAAGTATTAAAACAATACAGTAAAAAAGCGAAGCCAATTGTTGTACTGGGTAAAGATACCCGTTTATCAGGTTATATTTTAGAGTCAGCTTTACAAGCAGGTTTAAACGCTGCTGGTGTATACGTGCATTTACTTGGGCCACTTCCAACACCTGCAATTGCGCATTTAACTCGTGCACTGCATGCAAGTTTGGGTATTGTGATTTCAGCTTCGCATAATCCCTATTTTGATAATGGTATTAAATTCTTCTCAAGTGAAGGCAAAAAGTTGCCAGATGAAATTCAAGAAGCCATTAACAAAGAACTTGAAAATGATTTAGTCATCGAAGACCCAGCAAACTTAGGTAAAAGTGTGCGTGTCAAAGATGCTAATGGTCGTTATATCGAATTTTGTAAATCGACGTTCCCATACCATTTTGACTTAACCGGTTTAAAAATTGTAGTGGACTGTGCCAATGGTGCCGCCTATAGCGTTGGTCCATCGGTATATCGTGAGCTCGGTGCAAAAGTTATTGCCCTATATAACGAACCAGATGGTTTGAACATCAACAAAGATTGCGGTTCAACCCATCCTGAACAATTACAAAAAGCCGTTGTTGAGCACCAAGCAGACTTAGGTATTGCCTTTGATGGAGATGCCGACCGTGTCATTATGGTAGATAAAAATGGTCAGCAAATTACCGGTGATCATATTCTGTATATCTTAGCGACTCAAGCCAATCAAAAGCCTGCGGGTATCGTCGGTACGGTTATGAGTAATATGGCATTGGAAATTGCGCTAGATAAAGCCCAAGTACCATTACTGCGTGCCAAAGTCGGTGACCGTTATGTATTGCAAGGTTTGGAAGAAAAAGGCTGGGTAACAGGTGGTGAGCCATCAGGTCATATTCTGACTTTAGATAAGAGCACCACAGGTGATGCGATCATTGCTTCACTACAAGTGTTGACCGTCATGGTTGAACAAGGCAAAGCCTTGCATGAACTTGTGGAAGGTTTTGAATTATTGCCAAACGTATTAGTGAATGTACGCCTTGCAGCGATGTTTGACCCGTATGCTGTACCAGCTTTGGTGTCTGAATTTGAAAAAGCTGAAGCGCAGTTAAAAGGTCGCGGTCGTATCTTAATTCGTAAGTCAGGCACTGAGCCAGTCATTCGTGTGATGGTTGAGGGTGATAATTTGGATGAAGTGACTGCTTTAGCCAATCATTTAGCGGATGCTGTACGTGCCAATGCGGCATAAGTCATTGGGGATTTTTCCATGAATGATGTAATTAAAGATTTAAGCGAACTGCGTTTAACTTACCAAAAAGGCGAGCTACACGAAGATCAGGTCAATGCTGTGCCACATGAGCAATTTTTGTTGTGGTTTAATCATGCATTAGAAGCGCAGCTACATGAACCGTATGCCATGTCATTGGCAACGGCGAATGCCCAAGGTCGTCCGCATGTCCGCACTGTGTTACTACGCGGTGCAACCGAAGCTGGTTATGATTTTTATACCAATTATGACAGCCAAAAGGGCAATGATTTAGCAGAAAATCCTTATGCTGAATTGTTATTTTATTGGCAAGAGCAAGAACGTCAGATTCGTGTGAGTGGTCGTGTAGAAAAGATTTCACTGTCTGAGTCAACTGACTACTACCATAAGCGTCCGCGTGATAGCCAAATTGCTGCACACATCAGTACGCCACAAAGTGGGATAATTGAGAGTCGTGAGGAGTTGCAACAGCGTTTTCAAAACCTGCATGACCAAGTGGAAGCGAAAGCCGTGTTAGCCAAACCTGAGTTTTGGGGTGGTTATCGTTTAGTGCCCGATTATTACGAATTTTGGCAAGGTCGTCCAAATCGCTTGCATGACCGTTTGTGCTATGTAAAACACGATGATCAGTGGGTTTTACAGCGATTGATGCCTTAAATGTCGAATATTTTAATTCAACAACGACCTTATTTGACACGCCCTGAAGATATTCAGGGCGTTGCCCCATTTATTGCAGATTTATTGGCGCGGCGTGGGGTACAGTCAGCACAAGAACTTGAGTTAAAACTGAAGCATTTGCATGCCCCTAACTTAAAAGGTTTAGAGCAAGCGATTGAACTGATTGATCAAGCAATTGATACTCAAAAGAAAATCGTCATTGTTGGTGATTATGACGCCGATGGTGCAACCAGTACAGCACTGATGATCTTAGCACTGCGCGAGATGGGCGCAGATGTTGAATATTTGGTTCCTGATCGCTTCAAATATGGGTATGGCTTGACACCTGCCATCGCGGATCTGGCTTTTGTAACCTATACGCCCGATATGTTGATTACTGTAGATAATGGTATCTCCAGTCATGCTGGGGTAGAGCAAGCGCAAGCACATGGTATGCAAGTGATCATTACTGATCACCATCTCACGACCAAAGCGACGCCACAGGCAGAAGCCGTGGTAAACCCAAATCAATTGGGCTGCGAATTTCCAAGCAAAGCGCTGGCAGGGGTCGGTGTTGCATTTTATGTGTTAGCTAATTTAGCTAGCCATCGAAAAAAATGCGGTAAATCTTCGGCGAATCTTTCGCAATATTTAGATTTGGTCGCTTTGGGCACTTATGCCGATGTTGCCAGTTTAGATTTAAACAATCGTATATTGATTGATGCCGGTTTAAAGCGTATTCAACAAGGACTCTGCCGACCAGGAATTAGTGCCTTATTAGATATAGCTGGACGTGATCCAAAAAGTCTAAAAGCACAAGACTTGGGTTTTGTGATTGGTCCACGCTTAAATGCGGCGGGGCGTATGGAGACCATGGATATTGGGATCGAATGCCTGATTGCGGCCGATTTAAGTACTGCTTATCCTTTAGCACAGCAACTCAATCAACTGAATGTAGAACGTCGACAAGTCGAATGGCAGATTAAACAAGAAGCCTTAGCTGAACTTGAACATATCCAATTGGATCATAATGATTTGCCAGCGGCATTAATCATGTTTGAACAACATTGGCATCAAGGTGTGATCGGGATTGTTGCTGGGCGTTTAAAAGAACAATTTCACCGACCCGCGATTGTCTTCGCGGCAGATGAAGATGGGATTCACATCAAAGGTTCAGCGCGCTCTATTGAAGGGATTCACATTCGTGACAGTATTGAACGCATTGCAGAATTACATCCACATTTGGTCAGTCATTTTGGTGGACATGCCGCCGCCGCGGGTTTAACTATTCAAAAGCAGCATTTTGCTGAATTTAAAACAGCATTTGAAGCCTTGATTGCAGAGCAAGATGAGAGTCTATTTCAGGCGACCATTTGGACGGATGGGGTGTTGCCTGATTTGGCATTTAATGTTGATACGGTCGAAATATTACAGAATTTAAGCCCATGGGGACAAAAATTTCCTGCGCCAGTTTTTGATGGCAAGTTTAAGATTATTGACTATCGTTGGTTAAAAGATGTGCATCTTAAATTGAAAGTGGCATTGGATAATGGCCAAATGGTCGAGGCGATCGCTTTTAATGCCGCGGACAAATATGATTTCAATCCGATGCTAGATCAGGTTCACTTAGTTTATGAACTTGATAAAAATGAATATCGTGGAAATGTGAGTTTGCAGTTGCGGGTGCTGCATTTAATGCAATAGCGAGAACATAAAAAAACCGCTCATAAGAGCGGTTTTTTTATGTTCTAACCTCAGTAGAGATTAGAAACGATATTTAGCTGCTACACCAAAAGAGTTGTAATCGTTATTACCAACTTCACCGAAGCCTACACGACCTTCAAGGCTCACTTGTTGGTTAAAGAATTTACGTGCATTGATACCAAATTCGCTCTTGTCGGTAATATCATTATTGTGATAATCAGCACCAACACTGAAGGTTTTATCAATGAAGTAATCAGCTGCTAGATTGAATTCATCTAGATCACCAAATGCTGCACCTGCTTCAAGATTGATGTCTTTACCATTGCTTAATGTCGTTACATATTTAGCACGTAATGTTGGATCTACACCATCATCGTTATCGTTGTCATAACCTTTAAGACCTGCAGCAATTAATAGGCCTGGAGCTGGAAGGTAACCAACTTCAGCGGCATAATAAGTGGTATCAAAGTCATATTTTTGACCTAATACATTGAAACGTTCAGTTTCATTTTGACTGACATTACCGCTTAAGTAAAAGTCAGAATTTGGTACGAAGATTTCAGCACCAACACCATAAGTGTTGTCATCTACATCGCCACGATCAGCAAATGTTGCGTGTGCATTTACATTACTCGCACGGTTTAAGAACGCCGCTTCAGCTAGTGGTGCATTACGTGTTTGAACTGGATTAAAGTAATATGTACCATCTACACCAAATTGGCTACCAGAGCTTCCATTATCTGGGTCGATGTATCCAGCTGAAGCACCTACTTCTGCTTGGTATGCATGTGCAGTACCTGTGATTGCAACTACAGAAAGAAGTGCTGAAGCAATTGCTAGTTTTTTCATGGAAACTACCCCTCTAAATATTTGGCTAAATTTAATACATTTTTTGTTACAACTTTTAGTCTAGAGAGTTTTTGAAAAGGGTCAATCACCGCAAAGTTGCTGAACTGTGTATTTGGTAATTTTATGTAATTTAATATTTATAAATATTTGATATATATAAACTTATTTTTAATGTTTTGTTTTATTAAAACTGTGTAGATAATATGAATTTTGTTGGTTTTGATTATTAAATGTTCTAAATTTAAAGTAATTATTGCAAAACAGATAAAAGAATTACGCCGCATTATGCGGCGCAATTCTTAAATATAATTTCTAATTCAAGTGAATTAGAAACGGAAAGTTGCGTTGATGTTGAACGCTTGAACATCATCACCAAAACCAACTTGACCACCGATTGCTAGATTCGGGTTAAGGAAGTATTTTGAACGAATAGCGAAGAAATCGGTATCTTCTGCACCGTTATCAACGATGTTATAAGCTGCACCAATGCTAAATGCTTGGTCGAAGTAGTAGTCTGCACCAATTGTTGCAGAGTCTACGTCACCAAAAGCACCATCAGCTTCAAGGTTGATGTATTGACCGTTGTTTAAAGGTGCAACGTATTTTGCTTTAACGGCAAAACGGTTGTCTTCATCTTCATCATTGTCACCTTGATAGCCATCAATACCTACAGCAAGTAAAAGGTTTGATACAGGAAGATAACCAACCAATGCACGGTAAGTTGTTACATCATAGTCTTCATCATAAATTGTTTGGCCGTATTCAGTCGCTTTATCATTTTGTTGACCAAAACCAATTTCACCATTGATATAGAATTGATCTACAAAATATTCGATGCCCGCAGTTAGATGGTGAGTTTCTGTTTCACCTTCATAACCCAAAACTTCATTACTTTCCCAGTTGTTATAAGAATAACCTAGGTAAGCATTGCTGTTATGACCAAGAAAAGCTGCTTCATTTAATGGGCCTTTACCAGTTTGAACTGAATCAAAATAGAAAGTTCCTTTAAGATTAAGCGTATTATCTGTATCTGTGATGTTGTCATCCCAATCTGTATAGGTAAAACCACCATCAATTTGCGCATCATAAGCAAAAGTTGATGAAGTGATAACAGCTAAACCTAGTGCAAGTAATGTCTTTTTAGTGCAAGTAATGTCTTTTTCATGAAACCCTCTAACATTATTGTTGTAAAAAAATTGTAATAAATCATAAAGTGTGCGTATTGTTCATATTGTGGGCAGTGAAGTCAATCGCCACGATGCTCAATCAGTCTGAAATAGCATAAAAGGTCTGTGATATAATGTGCGGCTATTTAAGCCAAAATTATTGATTGAGAGTAATTCACGTGGAAATTAATCCGTATCTATTACAGCTAAAAGACTTAAACGACCGTGGTCAAACATTACGGGGGTATCTTTGACTACGATCTAAAGAAAGAGCGTTTAGAAGAGGTTCTACGTGAGCTGGAAGATCCAGCAATTTGGAATGACCAAAACCGTGCACAAGCGATGGCCAAAGAAAAAGGCGAGCTTGAAAACGTTATTAATGTATTAGAAGGTTTGGCTGCACAACTTGAAGATGCACAAGCGATGCTTGATTTAGCGGTTGAGGCGGATGAAGAATCCATGCTTGAAGACGTGCAAGCGGAGTTGAGCGCAGCAGAAGAAGAACTCGCAAAACTTGAGTTCCGTCGTATGTTCAGCAACCCAATGGACCCGAATCCATGCTATGTTGAAATTCAAGCGGGTTCAGGTGGTACAGAGGCACAAGACTGGGCGTCTATGTTATTACGTATGTACTTACGTTGGATTGAACGTCATGGTTTTAAAGCTGAAGTGATGGAAGAATCTGACGGTGATGTGGCAGGGATTAAATCTGCAACCATTCGTGTAGAAGGTGAATATGCATACGGTTGGTTACGTACTGAATCTGGCGTACACCGCTTAGTGCGTAAGTCACCATTTGACTCAGGTAACCGTCGTCATACGTCATTCTCTGCGGTCTTTGTTTCACCGGAAATTGATGACAATATTGAAATTGAAATCAATCCAGCTGATGTACGTACGGATACCTATCGTGCCTCTGGTGCTGGTGGTCAGCATATTAACAAAACTGACTCTGCGGTACGTTTAACCCATGCACCAACTGGTATTGTCGTGGCATGTCAGAACCAACGTTCACAGCACGCTAACCGTGACCATGCCTGGAAACAATTACGTGCAAAACTCTATGAATTAGAGATGAAAAAACGTAATGATGCAGCTCAAGCTTTGGAGGACACAAAGTCTGACATTGGTTGGGGTAGCCAAATTCGTTCATACGTTTTGGATGATTCACGTATTAAAGACTTACGTACCAGTGTTGAAAGTTCAAACACCGGTGCGGTTCTTGATGGTGATTTAGATAAATTTATTGAAGCCAGCCTGAAACAAGGTTTGTAATTTAAATTTATTGTAAAAACAAAGTTCTATTGTGTTGTGATTAATATATCTAAAATATTCGATATAAAAATCGAAAAAATGCGATATATTAAGCACAGGACGCTGAATAGAACTTTGTTGTTCATTTTATTGTTTGATTAAACCAGTCTGAATTATGGATGTTGATTTAATTTTTAAAGCGCTTGCAAATCCTACTCGCCGACAAATTTTGGAATGGTTGAAATCGCCAGAACAGTTTTTGTCTGAAGAGCAATGTGGCGGCTTTAAGCGTGGTGTCTGTGCAGGCAATATCGAAAAATTGGGTAATGTCTCTCAATCGACCATGTCGAATCATTTGTCTGTGTTGCAGCAGGCGGGTTTAATTCAAGCTGAAAAATATGGTCAATGGTCATATTTTTCCCGCAATGAAGTCCTTATTCAGCAATATATTGATTACTTGCAAAACTCACTTTAAAACAAAACCAAAGTGAGCGTCGAGGCAATTATGGCTGAGTTCAATACGCCGCTAATTTTAGGCGATCTCCATCTTAAAAACCGAATCATCATGGCACCATTAACACGTTGCCGTGCAACTGATGATCGTGTACCAACCCCAATGATGGCTGAGTACTATGCACAGCGTGCCAGTAGTGGCCTGATTATTTCTGAAGCGACGGTCATTTCTGAAGAAGCCAATGGTTATCGTAATACTCCGGGCTTATTTACGGATGCACAAGTACAAGGCTGGAAAAAGGTGACAGAAGCTGTACATGCGCAAGAGGGCTTAATTGTCGCACAGCTTTGGCATGTCGGTCGTGTCTCTGACCCAGAACTTTTGAATGGTGAAACACCAGTATCGGCAAGTGCTGTGCAACAAGCGGGTCACGTGAGTTTACTCCGTCCAAAACGTGGCTATGTGGTACCACGTCCACTCGAAATTGCAGAAATTAAAAATATTGTTGAACAATATAAAAATGCCGCTATTCGTGCCAAGGATGCAGGTTTTGATGGCGTAGAGTTACATGCAGCCAATGGTTATTTAATTGACCAATTCCTACAAAGTAAAACCAATTTACGTGAAGATGAGTACGGTGGTTCTGTAGAAAACCGCACACGTCTATTACTCGAAGTGGTTGATGCCTTAATTGAAGTCTGGGGTGCTGGTCGTGTAGGTGTACATTTGGCGCCACGTGGTGATGAACATGATATGGGCGATGATGCTCCACGTGAAACTTTCGGCTATATAATGGAACAATTGGGTAAACGCCAAATTGCATTTTTCTTTACACGTGAATATTTGGCAGAAGACAGTATCAGTGAAGAGATGAAAGCACGTTCAGGTGGTGTACCATATATTGCCAATATGCGTTTAAGTCGTGCGGATGCACTTGAATTATTGGCTTCAGGTAAAGCCGATGCTGTTTCTTTTGGTAAGGCATATATTGCCAATCCAGATTTGTATGAACGTTTGCTGGTGAATGCTCCATTGAATGAATTACAGTTAGAAAATATGATTGGAACGGATGTAGCCGAAGGCTATATTGATTATCCCAGCATGAAAAATAAATTTGGTTCAGGCCGTTCAACGTATTAATCGATACTTGAATACGCATTATCCATTAACATGTGGATAATGCTCTGATATATTCTGCCGATTCCATTTGATTTTGGGCGACAACATTTGACTACTCCTTTTTGGTATAACGCTGCTTTAGCGCTGATTAAGCCGCTATATCAATGGCGCATTAAAAAACGTGCGAAGGATGATTTACAGTACCAACAAGAGTGTCTAGAACGCTTTGGGCCATTTCAAGCAGTTAAAAATACGCAGGCGATTTGGTTTCATGTGGTTTCTGTTGGGGAGACCAATGCAGCACAGCCGCTCATTGAGCATTATTTAAAAACTGGTCATTCAGTTTTGGTGACGAATACCACCAAAACAGGTCAAGCTCGATCAAAATCACTTTTTCTAAAAGAACCGTATGCGCAGCTATTTCAAGCCGTGTATCTACCTGCCGATCAAAAAAAATTAGTTCGTACCTTTATTCAAAAATATCAACCGAAAATGTTGGCCTTGGTCGAAACTGAACTTTGGCCCAATTTACTGATTGAAGCCGATCAAGCACAAGTGCCGTGCTTATTAATAAATGCACGCTTATCTGAAAAGTCGGCTAAGGGCTATGGCAAAGTACCAAGTCTGACTAAGCCGATGTTACGCAGTTTAAAGCAATTGTTAGCACAAGATCAGGCAAGCTGTCAGCGCTTTATTGAATTGGGTATGCCAGAGGAACGGACAAAAGTGGTCGGCAGTATTAAATTTGATATTGCCGCACCTGCATCTTTTATCGCCCAAGCGGAACAATTCAGACAGCAATGGCAATTGTCGAATCGAAAAATCATTACCTTAGCCAGTACACATGCGCCTGAGGAACAGTATTTACTCACGGCACTGCAGCCCTTTTTAAATCAGCATCCCGAACTGTTATGTATCGTGGTACCACGTCATCCAGAACGCTTTGATGAAGTCTATGCCGAATCGCAAACACTGAATTTAAATACCCAGCGCCGCAGCCTTAATCAGACCATTTTGCCTGATACACAAGTGTATTTAGCAGACAGTATGGGGGAAATGTGGTTGTGGTACGCATTGAGTCAGGCTTGTTTTGTGGGTGGATCGCTCAATGAACCGGGTGGTGGGCACAATATTTTAGAGCCGATCGCGTTAAATGTGCCGACAGTTTTGGGTAAGAATTATTTTAATTTCCAGACCATTGTGGATGAGTTCGTTGCTGCTGAAGGCGTGAGAGTAGTGCAAGATGCAGAACAGGCTGCTCAGGTGTTGTTTGAGTTAATCGAAGATAAGCTTCAAGCTCAGTGTTTGAATGCTGCTGCGCAGCAGATTATGCAAAAGAATACAGGGTCATTGGCTCAACATATTCAAGTGATTGATCAGTACCTTTAAGTTTGAATTTTGCGATACATTAATTTTTATTAGGCAAGTTTTATCACCGCCTTATTTTATTGTGATAGTCGAACATCCTATTCGTAGGCATAATCTACTTTTAAAGGATTAAAAGTAGCAAAAATCCTTTGTACGCTGGAGGTACTTCCTGTACCTCAGCGCACTGGCGACATCCATGTCGCCTGTCCTCAATGACATATGCTTTGCGTGAATTGATATGGTTATTTATGAACATCGTCTTGCTTGATCCTCGTCAAACTGAATCTGAACTTTGGAGTATTAGCGCCAAACGTCAAATTGAGCATTTAACTACGCATGTGGATATTCAAGTAGGTGATACCCTGAAAGTTGGCATTCGAGAAGGGAAACGCTATTTAACCGAGATCGTGAGCATTGACGAGACTTGTGTTCAACTCAAACCATTACAAGAAGAAATTGTTCCAGCAAAGCATCCCGTGACTTTAATTGTGGCGATGCCACGTCCCAAAGTATTACGTCGATTAATAATGGATGCAGTGACATTAGGCGTTGAAAAAATTATTTTGCTGCATAGTTATCGGGTGGATAAAAGCTATTGGCAGACGCCTTTTTTACAGCAACTAGATCAATACGTGACTTTGGGTTTAGAACAGGCAGGCGACACTATTGCACCCAAAATTGAACTGTATAAACGCTTTAAACCCTTTGTCGAAGATATTCTACCCAGCATGATTACAGAGACTTGTCCGGCATATGTCGCGCATCCTTATGTGGAACAAGCTATGCCTGCGGGGATCAATCATGCGTGTAGCATCATTATTGGCCCTGAGGGCGGATTCATCCCTTATGAAGTTGATTTACTCATAAAAAACGGCTGCCAAGCGGTAAGTCTTGGCAACCGTATTATCCGTACTGAAACTGTCATTCCATACGTTTTAGGGCGCTTATTTAGCTGTTGATGCTTCAGTCTCGGTTTGATCACCACGATAGACTTTGACTTCCTGTACTGGGTAAGGAATCGAAATGTTATGTTCAGCAAAGGCTTGAATCACCCGTTCCTGAACGGCACTGATTGAGGTGCCTATGCCTGTTTCAGTGGTATTGACCCACCATAAGGCTTTGAGGGTAATCGAGAAGTCTGCCAGTGCAATCACATTGACGCTAAATGCAGGTTGACTCAGGATGGTCGGATCTTTATCCAGAATTGCAGTAATAATATCCTTGGCTTTCTGGATATCATCTTCATAACCGATCCCGACCGAAAATTCACAGCGGCGACGGGTATAAGCAGTATTCACTGTGACTGCACTGGTATAGACCGTAGCATTTGGAATTACGATACGACGGCCATCTGGAGAGCGTAAAAAGGTTGCACGAATCTGGATATCTTCCACGGTACCTTCCATGCCATTGACGATAATGTCATCGCCAATCTTGAAAGGTTCGCCCAGTAAAATCAGTACACCTGAGAGCAGGTTCTGGAAAATATCCTTAAATGCGAAACCGATCGCCACCGAACCAATCCCAAGCGCACTCATCAGCTGACCTGGGGTGAAACCTGGAATCGCAATCACCAGCCCGATTAAAACACCGAAGAAAACAATCACGGTACTACCGACACGGTTCAGCACCAGCACCAGATTCTGTCGGGTATAAGTACGGTTTTCTAAAGTCTTACGGACAAAAAACTTAAACAGTTTTGACAGTAACCAGAAAATGACAATGACTGTTAGCGCAATACAGAAATAAGGCACACGCTCCCAGAAACCCTCCATGATCTTGTCAATGGTGCTATAGGCATCATTGTACTTGGAGGTATGTTCGATCACAGTTTGGGCAGTTTTTTCAGTCGCCTGATGCAGGAGCTCAGTCGTCCCTTCAGTTACCTGGCTTAAAGTATTCTCTTGCTCAGCCACAAAAACTCCACAATTTAAATTTCGCTTATTTTGCCTCAACTACAGCAAAAAATTAACAACAGCGAAGTTTATACACAATATATTTATGCAAAACAGACACAATTGGTTTAAAAGAACTCAGTCGTTTTTTGTTTCACTTCACTTGGGATTCTTGAAGGTTCACCTTCACTCATATAAGAGAATAATGCAGTCGTCGCCAATAGGCTCAATACGGTAAAAATGATTACCAGCCAAGCTACAATCTTTTCCCAGACGGGGCTTGTACGTATTGGGCCATACTGATTGCTGCCTCTTGTTCCTGGAAAAAGCAGGATATAGATCCAGACAAAAAGATTGATCAAAGGCACAAAGAATAGCAGCATCCACCAACCACTGCGGTCCAGATCGTGTAAGCGCCGTACCGTAATCACAATACCGAAATACAGGTAGACCAGCATGATTGCCAAGGCAAACAGGCTGGACAGGCCATGTAGGGAAATTTGCCAGTTCGAATCTACCGATAGGCTGGCAATGTTCACAATATCAATACTTAAACCTAGCGCAATACTGCTGCATAAGAAAATAAACTGTAAAAATGCAGACCAGGCAATAAAACTTAAACGTCCAAATCGGCCCCTGATCGATAAGGGATGATCTGCTGCAGGAAAAGGAGGAGGGAAATAGGAAGGGTCAGTTGAATTCATGGGCAAGATCCTAAGCCTGTATAAAATACAGCGAGAGTGGGAGACTCATTTTATTTGACGATAGCAATATCTGGCTGACTTTGGCCATAGTGAGCGTTATCCGAAGTTATTCTGATTGAATTTGAATAAATAATCTACGACGAAAGCATGATTGTCGGATTTGAAATATGCAGTACATACTGCCATTATGCATAAAAAACAATCAACAAAATGCCATCAAGCTCTCGTGATGAGATAGAACAAGATCAAGGAAGCGAACAATGAAAGAAATCTATCTAGTACCAGCAGAATTTAAGAAAACCGCACGTACCACTGATACAGAGTATTTTGAGCGTTATCAGCAATCCATTGAACAACCGGACGAATTTTGGGCGGAACAGGCGCAAAAGCTTGACTGGATCAAGCCATTCACTCAAGTAAAAAATACTAACTTTCATCAAGATAATTTCAAAATCGAATGGTTTGCTGATGGTGAGCTCAATGTCAGTGCCAATTGTTTAGATCGACACCTAAAAGAGCATCCACATAAACCGGCTATCATTTGGGAAGGGGATCATCCCTCACGGCATAAAATTATTTCCTTTGAAGAATTGCATGATGAAACCTGCCGTTTTGCTAATGTATTGAAAAAACATGGGGTAGGTAAAGGCGACCGTGTAGTGCTGTATATGCCAATGGTGCCAGAAGCTGCAATCGCTATGTTGGCTTGTACGCGGATTGGGGCGGTACATTGTGTGGTCTTTGGCGGTTTCTCACCGGATTCATTAGCCAGTCGTATAGAAGACAGTCAAGCGAAAGTGGTGATTACTGCTGACTGTGGTATGCGAGGCGGTAAGCCGATCCCACTTAAAGAAAATGTGGATGTCGCATTAGACATTCAGGGTACAGCATCGGTGCAAAATGTGATTGTGGTACACCGTACTGGTAACCCAATTGAAATGAAGCCTGAGCGTGACTTGTGGTACCACATGGAAATTATGTCAGTGAATGACATTTGCCCACCTGAACCCATGAATGCCGAAGATCCACTGTTTATTTTGTACACATCAGGTTCAACAGGTAAACCAAAAGGTGTTTTGCATACCACTGGCGGCTATTTAACCTATGTCAATTGCAGCTTCCGTGAAGTTTTTGACCTTAAACAAGATGATGTATTTTGGTGTACAGCCGATGTCGGTTGGATTACGGGACATTCTTATGTGTTGTATGGGCCATTGTCGAATGGTACAACCACAGTCATGTTTGAAGGTGTACCACAATATCCAAGTTGGGCTCGGACCGGACATATTGTCGATAAGCACAATGTCACCATTCTCTACACCGCACCAACTGCGATTCGCGCGATGATGCGTGAAGGAGATGCCTTTGTTCGTGAAAGTGACCGCAGCAGTTTACGTCTCTTAGGTTCGGTGGGTGAACCGATTAACCCTGAAGCATGGAATTGGTACTATACCGTAGTGGGTGAAAGCCGTTGTCCGATTGTCGATACATGGTGGCAGACGGAAACAGGCGGCTTCATGATTACCCCATTGCCAGGTGCAACTGATTTGAAACCAGGTTCTGCAACACGTCCGTTCTTTGGTGTACAGCCTGCAATTGTCGATGCAGATGGCAACGAACTTGAAGGCGCAGTGGAAGGAAACTTAGTGATTAAGGACTCTTGGCCTGGGCAGATGCGGACGATTTGGGGTGATCCTGAGCGCTTTATTGAGGCCTATTTCTCTACCTATCCAGGCACATACTTCACTGGAGATGGTGCGCGCCGAGATGAGTCGGGCTATTACTGGATTACAGGTCGTGTGGATGATGTTTTGAATGTTTCAGGGCATCGACTGGGTACAGCTGAAATTGAAAGTGCCTTGGTAGCACATGATGCTGTAGCTGAATCGGCGGTTGTGGGGATGCCACATGATATTAAGGGGCAGGGAATTTGTGCCTTCGTGACCTTACAGGCGGATGCTGTCGAAACAGATGAATTACGGCAAGAATTGGTAGCGTGGGTACGTAAAGTATTAGGTCCTGTGGCAACTCCTGATGCATTACACTGGGCACCCTCGTTACCGAAAACACGTTCAGGTAAAATCATGCGTCGTATTTTAAGAAAAATTGCGGCAAATGAGCTAGATAGTTTAGGCGATACTTCGACTTTGGCAGAGCCACAAGTGGTCGAGCATCTAATTGCGACAGTGTATCCAAAGTCATAAGGACTTATTAGCAATAAAATTATGATTGAGAGCACCTTCTCCCTCTTGGGAGAAGGTTTGGAGCAGGAGAGGTACTTCTTACACATTCTTTTATGTTAGGACATAAAAGTGCTCCTTCCTTAAAAATAAGCGCGAACGTTCATGATATTTGATCATTACACAAACGACTTATGCAAAATTTAGCCCATGAAGTTATCTAACTTTAGGCATTGAATCCATCCCAAGATATAGATTTTAGAGATATAGACTGCAGGCATTTAGCTAAGCCATATGCCTCAGCTTTGTTAAGCTAAAACGGTAATAGAATAATCAGACAGACTTATGAATGCTTCTACTCAA
The DNA here is from genome assembly GCF_013417785.1 of Acinetobacter sp. YH12227. Classification (NCBI taxonomy): domain Bacteria; kingdom Pseudomonadati; phylum Pseudomonadota; class Gammaproteobacteria; order Moraxellales; family Moraxellaceae; genus Acinetobacter; species Acinetobacter sp. YH12227. Next base: position 39,243 of record NZ_VPDH01000030.1, read on the forward strand.
CTGACTCAAACACCTATTGAAATTGCACAACAGCTGGCGGCTGAATTTGCCAAGACCGCAGCAGAGCGTGACAAGACCGGAGGAAACCCCAAAGCCCAGCGAGATTTAATTCGCCAAAGTGGTTTGTTGGGTTTATCCATTTCAAAACAATATGGTGGGCAGGGTGCAGATTGGCATACGATTTTCAAAACCATTCAAACCATTGCGCAAGCCGATAGCTCTTTGGCACATGTTTATGGTTTCCATCATTTATTGATTGCGACAGTTCAACTTTTTGCCCAGCCTGAACAATATGGGCCATGGTTTGAACAAACGGCGCGTGACAACTTATTTTGGGGTAATACATTAAATCCACTCGATCGACGTACGTCGGCGACTCAACTTTCTGAACATGAGTTCGTATTTCATGGCGATAAAAGCTTTTGTTCAGGTTCAATGGACTCAGACGTTTTACTATGCTCAGGCTTCAATGCGGAGAATAAATTACTGATCGGGGTAATTCCAACCGCGCGTGAAGGTGTCAGTTTTTTAGGTGATTGGAACAATATGGGACAACGCCAAACGGACAGTGGCACCAGCCATTTTGAGCAGGTGAAAATTCATAAAGATGAATTATTATTGAACCCAGGCCCATTAAGTACACCGTATTCGAGTTTACGCCCTTTGATTGCACAGTTGATCTTTGTACATATGTTCTTGGGGGTAGCCGAAGGGGCATTTGAAACAGCAAAAGAAACGGTACAAAGCCAAAAAGCATGGTCAAAATCTTTAGCTGAAAATGCAGTGAATGATCCCTTTACCCAAAAGCATTTTGCAGAATTTTATGTGCAACTCGAGAGCGTACGCTTGCTGGCTGAAAAAGCGGTTCATACTCTACAATGGGCATGGGATATTGGCGAAGCCCTGGATGCCGAGCAACGAGGTCAGGTGTCGATTGCAATTGCAACAGCAAAAATTGCAGCAACCAATAGTTCATTATTTATAACCCAAAATATATTCCAAGTTATGGGGGCTCGTGCAACCACTGCGAAGTTAAACCTAGACCGTTTCTGGCGTAATGTGCGGACACAGACATTGCATGATCCAATTGATTATAAATATCAAGAGCTAGGTGAATGGGTATTGACAGCTAAAGTGCCCGATCCTAGTTTTTACTCGTAGATCAAAATCAAAAGCCTCCAAATGGAGGCTTTTTTAATATTTAACGTTGGTGAATATTTTCTAAAGTATCAACCAAAGTTCGTGTGGTTTGGTCAATTTCATAATTGACTGCATCACCGACTTGAATGTCTTTCCACGTGGTCAATCGTAGCGTTTCAGGAATGAGATCGACTGAAATTTCTGATGTCGTGCGGTCGACACGGTTCACGGTCAAGCTACATCCATTTAAACCAATAAAACCTTTGAGAAAGAAATATTTAATATTACCGTTTGGGATTTGAATATCTAAATGCAGGGTATCGCCATGTCGGCTCAGTTGTTTGACTTGAGCCGTACCTTCAATATGTCCATACAAATTATGCCCACCATTTTCAGCACCAACTTTGGCAGAGCGTTCAATATTCACCTCATCACCTGCGCTGAGTAGTTTTAATGTGGTTAAGCGATTGGTCAGGTCAGACACATCAAAATGTACTTGATTTGCGCCAAGATCAATCTGTGTCGCTGTTAAGCACACGCCATTAATTGCCACGCTTGCACCAATAAAAACATCGTGGAAAAAATTCTGATTATTGGAAATCACCAAAGTCGTGAAGCCATTGCCTTGACGAACTTCTAAGACTTTTTCTAAACCTTGCACGATGCCTGTATACATGGAGAACTCTACTCTGTTTTTGCTTATTGTAAGGACTAAATTGAGCGAGGGCTATCTTTCACTACGCTGAAAATATGCATAATATTGTTCAGTCTGTGCAATGTAAAAATTTCAGCCCAACGCTTTAAATATCTCAATCGCACGTAAGCGTGATTGTTTTAAATCTACGATAGGTTTCGGGTAATTTAAGTCTAATTGCAGATTTTTAGCATAAGGCTCATGAATTTGTTTGGCATCAAGATGCGCCAATTCAGGTAACCACTGGCGTAGATAATCACCGTGCGCATCAAACTTTTGCGATTGGCTGATCGGATTAAAAATACGGAAATAGGGCACAGCATCCGTACCTGTAGAAGCACACCATTGCCAACCACCATTATTGGCAGCCAAATCACCATCGACTAAATGTTGCATAAACCATTGCTCACCCAGTCGCCAATCAATCAGTAAATTTTTACTCAGGAACATGGCGCAAATCATACGAACACGGTTATGCATCCAACCCGTTGCTAAAAGTTGCCGCATGCCAGCATCGACAATAGGAATACCTGTTTGACCTTGCTGCCAGGCCTCTAGATCTTGCGGGGCATCACGCCAAGCAATGCGAGCTGTCTTGATTTGAAAGGGCTGATGTTTAGAAACACGCGGAAAATCAAACAAAATATGTTGATAGAATTCTCGCCAAAGTAATTCATCTAGCCATGTTTGTTGTCCTTTGCCTTCTAAGTGAAAGTAGCCGTTTTGCTCACGAAATAAGGCTTGTAGGCACTGACGAATCGATAAAATTCCAAGGTTCAAATATAACCCTATGCGACTGGTACTGTTCAGCGCAGGAAAGTCACGCTCATCAGCATAATGGGCTAGACCATGGGCCATAAATTCATCTAAGCAATGCTGTGCATGGGCTTCACTCATTGGCCAAAGCGTTTGCTGTTCAGTACTGATCTTCGCCGAATAAAAATCATCTAGAGTGAAGGGTGTTTGCCACAGGGCATGCTTGGCTAAAGCGGTTTGCGCATCAATGGCTGGGTAGCAACTCGGTATACTGATGCTGAGTCGTTCATAGCAACTTTTCTTAAATGCGCCAAAGACTTGATAAGGTTTATTGGATTGATTTCGAATGCTACCGACTGGAAAGAGGGTTCGATCATGATAAAGCTGTACCGAGATCCCTTGCTGTTCTAATTGTTGTTGAACCTGCGCATCGCGTCGTAGTTCATTCACACCCAATTCAACATGTGCATGTACTTGTTTAATTTTTAGTTCCATACAAATTTTACCGAGTGTATGGGCAATGCCAGACCATAGCGGAATATGTTGGATGATGAGCGGAATATTCAACGTGTCCAATTGCTGACGCAAAATATGAAGTTGCCTTAAGTAGCAATCAATTTTTATTGCAGCATCGTCATGAAGTGCCCACTGCTGTGGGGATAGTGCTATGAACGCAACCGTTGGACCAGATTGTCGAGCATGCCAAAGTGCAGTGTGATCTTGCAGTCGTAAATCTTGGCGAAACCAAACCAATTGCATAGCTCTACCTTTGTGGATGCAGCATAAGATTGAACAGTGTATAAAAATCTAAATGAGTTATAAACGCAAAGAAGTTGTTTTTATGCTTTGCTTTGGGATAAGGCAAACGTTAGTACATCGCATGATATGGAGATTTTTGCTTAATTTGATATGGCGGTGATTCTAGTCAAGATTACTTTGAAGGTGATTAAGTTGAAGTCATCAAGCTGTAGCACATTTCCAGGCTCAAAAATAATTTTTAAATTTCGATTTTTATCTGAAGCGCGCACTATTCATTGCTCATGTTTTGATGTCATTTCTATGCGTGCCGATCTTATCTTTTATCCATCCGCATAAAAAATCCCCCAAGCCGAGCCTTGGGGGATGAAATTGGAGTTACCATTCTATCGTTATTATGCTGATTGTATGGACTTGTACAGAATCAGTTTTAAGCTGATTTTGCTGACACAACTTGCTGCTGTTGTGCTTCAAGTTCACGAACCAGTGGCAACACTTTTTCACCGAAATATTCAACTTCTTCAATAAAGTGTAAGAAGCCAGAAAGAACCAAATCGACACCTACACTTTTTAATTCGACAATGCGTTCAGCAATTTGCTGTGGTGTGCCAATTAAGTTGGTTTTAAAACCATCGTTATACTGAACTAAATCTTCAAAAGTTGATTTTGCCCAGTTACCTTCGCCTTCAGCCGTGGCAGCACCTGCTTCACGTGTCGCATCACCAAATGAATTCACCGCTTGGATATTGGCTTTGGCAATGATTTCTTGGAGTACCGCTTGTGCTTCTTCTTCAGTATCACGGGCGATCACAAAAGCATTCACACCAATTTTGACCTGATGATTATTGACCTTGGCTTTTTCACGAATATCATCAATTTGTTTTTTTAGTTCGGCTGGTGTGTTGCCATTGGTGAAATACCAATCTGATACACGTGAAGCCATATCTCGTGCTGCACGTGAACTTCCGCCTTGGAAAATCTCAATATGTGGTTTTTGGATGGGTTTAGGCGACAGCGTGTAGTCTTTAAACTGGTAATACTTACCATCAAAATTAAAGTTATTTTGAGTCCAAACGCCTTTTAAGCTACGGATAAATTCTTCAGAACGTGCATAACGTTGGTCATGCTCCGGCCATTCTTCACCGATGGCATCAAATTCACCGCGGAACCAACCACTCACGACATTAATGGCAATTCGGCCATTGCTTAGATGGTCAATCGTGGCCAATTGTTTCGCGGCCAAAGCCGGTTTCCAAGGGCCTGGCAAAATAGCAGCAATCACTTTGAGTTTTTCTGTTTTGGCTAAAATACCATGACTGAAGCTGACTGATTCATGCTGATTTTCGGCATTATAACCAGCGGTGAAACGAATTTGCGTCAAGGCATATTCGAAGCCACTTTTTTCTGCTGCTTGGGCAAGACGGACGTTGTAGTCATAGCTCCAATCGGTACGTTGTTCGATATTACTAACCACCAAACCACCGCTCACGTTTGGTACCCAATACGCAAATGTTATGTTTTTATCTTGTACTGACATTTTGCAAACCCTCTGGATATAAGTGCTAACGCTGCATTAAGCGACTTGTGTTTGTGGTGGTTTTTTGCTGTGTAGGCGTGCTTCAGCCGCATCTAAATTAGGTACAGCAGCAGATGGCAGCACTTCTTCTTATTCGATTTGTTTATTAATGCCCAAGTTTTGGTTAGCTTGTTGTGATTTTTCTTTTACGACTTCAGCACGTTGACCTTTTGCAGGAGCCCATTCCAAAATTGGTAAAGCACGTGCAACTGCAAGGGTAATACGGTCACGTAATAATTCACTGTGAATGGTGTATTCAGGTGTGAAGTCTTTATCAGTTGCATACACACCAATTGGTAGTGTTTGTGCTTGGAAGAAGCTAAATAGTGGACGTAGTTGATGTTCAAGTACCAATGCATGACGCTCAGAACCACCTGAAGCTGCGAGTAAAACAGGTACGTCAACCAAGGCTGTTTGTTCAACAAAGTCAAAGAAATGCTTAAATAAACCAGTGAACGATGCACGGTAAACGGGTGTACCTACAATTAACGCATCAGCAGCTTCTACCGCAGCTAAGTCATCTTGTACACGTTGTGGCAATTGGTTGCGGTAAATTGCACCACCCAATAGATTGCCAATTTCGCTAAACTTAATGAAATGTACATTGATAGGTGTTGCATCACCAAGTTCATCAATAATGGCTTGAACCAATGCTTCAGTTTTTGACGGGTTGTTTAGACCACCTGACACAGCAACAATATTCAGGGGTTTTTGTACATTTAAATTAGACATTTTTTAAACCTAAAAGGATGGTTTCTCGGAATGCCTTTTATTAATCCCGATGGGGGTATAGCTGTAAAATAACCAAAATCAGAAAAGTTATCTGATTTTAAGATATGCGCTGAATAGGACTAAATTAGTTGGAATAAAAAAAATAAATTGTTGAAATATCAACATATATTGCTTTTAGATAAGCTTTTAGGACTTACGCATTGACGGATTCAAAAAAGTATTAAAATACTTTATAAAGTATCTGTGATCAGACGAATTAAACATGCTTCTACAGCAACTTGTACATTACCCATTTATATGGGCTTTCTCATGAC